>JBDGYO010000219.1:0-4863 GCA_039584015.1 Gemmatimonadota bacterium
AGCGCTCTCACAGCGCGACTTCGCAGCCGTCGGCCGCGGAGCGGTAGATCCCCTCCACTACCCGGTGCAGCAGCAGCTGATCGTCGAGCTCCGGTACCGGTCGCTCGCCACGGATCACCGCGAGGAAGTGCTCCCACTCGGCGCGATACGACGCGCCAAAGGCATCCCGGTGCGCCGCATCCTGCGGCGGCGTCACGTTCACCGGCGCACCGTGCATCTCCTTGAAGACTGCCAGCGGCGCAAGGCTCGCGGTGCCGGCATCGCCCAGCACCTCGAACGAGAACTTCTCCTCGTGTCCGATGTAGCGCCACGACACGTCCACGAAGATCGAGTGCCCCCGATCGCAGCGGATCAGGGCGCAAGCCGAGTCCTCCACGGCGTCGGCGCCGTTGCGGGAACTGAACACCGCGGTGACGCGCTTGGCCCCGGGGCACCCCGAGAGCCACAACCCGAGATCGACCAACGGCAGACCGAGATCGAACATTACGCCGCCGCCGGACTCCTGGCGCCGCTCCCGCCAGCCGGCGAGCGGGCCCACCGGCCGATGGATGTGCCACCGCGCGCGCACCGCGCGGAGCGCCCCGAACTCACCCCCGGCCAGGAACCCGCCCACCGCTTCGGTGTCGGCCCGATAGCGGTGATTCAGACCGACCAGCACCGCCTTGCCCGCCTGCTCGCGCGCCGCGATCAGATGCTCGACCCCAGTGACGGTGAGCGCGAGAGGCCGCTCGCACAACACGTGGACCCCAGCCGACAGAGCGCTCGTGACGTGCACCTCGTGCAGGTGATTCGGCGTGCACACAACGACGGCGTCCGGCTTGCCGTAGCGCAACAAGTCCTCGATGTCGTCGTACACGTCGGAGATCCCGAAGCGACGCGCCAGGGCCTGCGCCTTCGCCACGTCGATGTCACAGATGCCGACGAGGTCCACGTCCTCCAGTCGACTCAGCGTGACGAGATGCGCCACCTGGGCAACGGCACCGGCCCCGAGCACCCCAACCCGCACGCGGCCGCTCACGGACTCCCCTTGCGAGGGAGACGATACGTCAGGCCGCCGCGCACCGATGCCGTGAGCAGCTCGGTCGTCGCCTCCCCACGCGCGTCCGCCGTGAGCACGAGCGATTTGGTGAGCCCGATCTCGAACCCCAGCGACCCGACGATGCCCACGTCCACCATGTCCAGCGCCCGCTCGACGAAGGTCCCGTTGATCGCCTCGCCATCACCGTTGCGCAGGTGCAATCCCAGACCCAGGCCGGCGTACGGCCGCACGCGCCGTGCTGGCTCAAACAGGTAGTGGAAGTCGAGTGCGAGTCCGAAATCGGCCCAGGTGACCGTTCCCAGGTCGACCGTGACAGTGGGATCGTCGATGATGTCCTCGAGCTGGCGCTCGAACTCGTCGATCTCTTCCTGGCGGAACTGGCCCTTGAAGTACGAGGCGCTGACCAGCACCCGTACCTTGGGCGCGAAGTTGCCGAAGTCGATGCGGAGTACGCCGACGGGCTCGGTCGTCAGTCGATTGGACCAGACCACGCCGCCCTCGAGGCCGATGCCCGCGAGGCGAAGACCCTCATAGCTGAACTGATCCCAGAAGCCCTGAGCCCATACGGACCCCGGCAGGAGCAGCATGGCGAGCCCAAGTCTAATACCAGCGCTCAAGTGTCGTTCCCGGGAAGTAGGTCGTCACGATCGTGCGCGCGTCCTGCCCGGCTCGCGCCCGGCCAACGGCTCCCCACTGGCACATCCCGATGCCGTGGCCCCACCCCGCACCAGTTGCCGTGACGCGCTCGACTCGACCTTCACGCCGGTCGACGGCGAGCTGGAAGGCAGTGCTGCCCAGGGACCGCCCGTCCGGTTTGCTGAAGACGGCGCGAACGTCGGGACCGAACACGGGAATCTCACCGCGGCTCACCTCGATCCGCACTTCGGCGACCCGGCCCGACGGTCCCGTGCGCTGGACACGCACATCGCGCAACTCGTCGAGCATGGCGGCCTCCACACCGAGCCGTGAGGGCACCGTTCGCCGTAATATACGCTCCAGCGTTGCCGCGTCCCACTCGACGGTCCAGCGGAAGTTGGGCGAGATGTCGCAGTAGTGCCCACCGGACCTCCGATCCGACACGGGCGTCAGGTACGGCAGCCGCTGGCCGAAGCGGAACACCTCCTCGGGCGACGCGGTGGAGTACCCACAGGTCGAGTGGTAGAAGGTGCTGATGAGCTCCCCGCGGTAGGTGACCACGGTCCCCGACGTCGAGCGCACCGCCGCCCAACCGCGATCGCTCTCTACCTCCACGCCCCCATATGCCTGATCCGTCACCGTCGACCGCAGATCGTAGCCTTCCGACGCGAACCGGCCGCGGTTCTTGAGCGCGTAGGTCCGCGTCACGATGGCTTGGGCCTCGACCGCCGCCTGCTCGTTCGGGGCGCGTCGCCCCAACTCGGCGTTCACCACCCCGGCGACGTACGCCTCGAGCGACAGCTCGTTCACCGCATTGAGGGCCCCGTCGTGGACGAACACCTCGACCACGCCGCGGTACGGCTTGCCGTTCACCTCCACGAACCGTGAGCGATCGAGACTCACGAAGGTGATGCGCTCGTACCGCCCGGCACCCGGTCCCGACACCCGAATGGCGCGGCCATCGGGAACCGCGCGCACCTCCGTGCCCGCAGAGACCCGGAAGGCCACGTTGCCCCGCACCACACCGCCGATGGTTCCCTGCCCGGTGATACGTGCCTCGCTCGCACCCACCACCAGGCCGACGCGAATATCCGGCTCGTCGGTCACGCCCGGCGAAGGGGCCGGCTTGCCGCACGCCGCGAGCAGCGTCGCAATCCCGGCCCCAAGCAGCGCCGCGGACCGCCTCACTCTCCCTCCGGCTTTGCCGTGGCGTGGAAGTCGTAGTCGACGTTGTCGTCGAGGGTGACTCGCAGAAGTTCACCGGGGCCGGCCCAGCCACCCTGCGCCACGAAGGTCACTCCGTCCACATCGTCGGCCTGCCAGGGAATGCGCCCCACGTGGGTCGCCCCCGCTTCGTCGGGGTCGGCGATCCGGTCCACCAGTAGCACCGTCTCGCGTCCCACGTAGCGCCCGAGCCGCTCTTCGGAGATCGCCCGCTGCAGCTCCAGCAGCTCTTCCTGCCGCGCCCGCTTCACGTCGTCGGGCACATCGTCGTCGAACTCGGCGGCACGGGTGCCCTCCTGCTCGGAGTACGTGAAGACGCCGAGCCGCTCGAACGTCATCTCTTCGGCAAATTCCAGCAGCATGCGGAAATCCGCGTCGGTCTCGCCCGGGAAGCCCACGATCGTCGTGGTGCGGATCGTGATGTCGGGGATGCGCGATCGCAGCCAGGACACCTTCTCGCGAATCGAGTCGCGTCGCTCCGGACGGCGCATGCGCTCGAGCACCACGTCCGATGCATGCTGGATCGGGATGTCGAGGTAGGGCACGATGCGAGGCTCGCTCGCCATCAACTCCACCAGCCGCTCGGTGAGACCCGCGGAGTACACGTAGAGCAGCCGCAACCACGGCACGCTCGTCTCCTTCAGCAACGCCTCCAGAAGGTCGGGCAGCTTGGGCCCGTCGCGCCCCAGATCACGACCGAAGTGCCCCAGGTCCTGGGCCACCAGATTGATCTCCTTCGCGCCCTGGGTCTCCAACTGTTGCGCCTCCAGCACCAGCCGCTCCACGGGCTCGGAGCGGTGCTTGCCCCGCATGAGCGGAATGGCACAGAAGGCGCAGCCGTGGTCGCACCCTTCAGAGATCTTGAGATAGCGCACGTGGGGCGCGTCGCCGAGGTACCGACGCACGCCGGGATGGCCCGCCGCCGGGTCGTCGATCAGCCCCCGCTCCGCCAGGGCGGGCACGAGCGTGTGCAGGTCGTGGAACCCGAGGAGAAGATCCACGTCGGGCATCTCCTGTCGCAGCTCGTCCTGGTAGCGTTGCACCAGACAGCCGACGGCGACCACCGCCTTGACACCGCCCGACCGCTTCAGATCGGCGGCGTGCAGGATGGCCTCGATCGAGTCCCGCTTCGCGGCGTCGATGAACCCACAGGTATTCACGAGCACGACATCGGCTGCACCCAGGTTCCCCACGACCTCCGCACCATGTCCCACGAGGTCGCCCACCAGACGCTCGGAGTCGACGGTCGCCTTGTCACAGCCGAGAGAGATGATGCCGAGTTTCATCGAGGTCCAATATAGGGAAAAAGGGAAGCGGGAAGCGCACCGAACCGTACGCTTCCCGCCTCACGCTGCTCGTTTCCCGGCAACCTGGACGCCAGGTCCTACGACAGAAAACTCTCCAACGCTCTCGCCCGGCTCACGTGCCGCAGCCTGGCGAGCGCCTTCTCCTTGATCTGCCGCACCCGCTCGCGGGTGATGCCCATCATGCTGCCGATCTCCTCGAGCGTCATCGGCTCCTGTCCGTCGAGACCGAAGTAAAGCCGCAGGATCTTAGCTTCGCGCTCCTTGAGAGTGCTCAGCACTTCCTCGATGGAGTCCGACAATGCCCGCTCGAAGGTCTCCTGATCGGGACCGGCGTTCTGCGTATCGGGCAGGTAGTCCAGCAGTTTGTTGTCTTCCCCGGGGGTGAGCGGTGCGTCGAGGGAGAGGTGACTCTGGGAGATGGACAGGGTCTTGGCGACCTCCTCCTCGGAGATGTCCATCCCCTCGGCAATCTCCTCCACCGTGGGCTCGCGTCCCAACTCCTGTTGCAGCGCCGAGGAGCGCTTGCCGATCCGGTGCAGCGTGCCGGCGCGATTGAGCGGCACCCGAACGATACGGCTCTGCTCGGCGAGCGCCTGGAGAATCGCCTGTCGGATCCACCACACGGCGTACGAGATGAACTTGATGCCCTTGGTCTCG
>JBDGYO010000220.1:0-4858 GCA_039584015.1 Gemmatimonadota bacterium
CTGGTGGCGCGGCAGCGTCGGGTCCAGGCGCAGGACCGGATCCAGGAGACCATGTCCGCCATGTCCGACAAGAGCGCGTTCGAGAGCTTCAAGCGGATGGAGGAGAAGATCGAGGACATGGAGCGCCAGGCGTTGGCGGCCACCGAGCTCGCCGGTGAGCTGGAGGGCGACACGCTCCAGTCCCAGTTCGAGGCCCTCGAGTTCCACGGCACTGCGGACAACCAGCTGTTGGAGCTCAAGCGCAAAATGGGGGTCCTGGGACCCGGCGAGTCGGAGGATCGTCCTCAACTCACCGACGGAGAGAGCGACGACGTATCGGAGGCCGAGCTCGTCGAGGATGACGACGTGAGCAAAGAGGGCTGATGAGCACGGATGGGTGGCGGGGACTCGCGGCGACGCTCGTAGTACTGTTCGTCGCCGCGCTGCTTTTCTTCTTCCTCGGGCGCGTCTCAGAGGTCGTCGTCCTTCTGTTCATCGCGGCGATCCTAGCGGTCTACCTCTCCGCCGTCACCGACTTCCTCGTCCGCCGCCTTCGTTTGCGACGGGCCCTGGCCCTGACGCTCGCGATCCTGCTCACGCTGGCGGCGGCGACCGGCATCGGATGGCTCATCCTTCCGCCGTTGGTGCTGCAGGTGCAAGACCTGGTGGCCGCGCTGCCGCGCTATGCGCAGGACCTGGAAGGGATCATGGCACAGTGGGCCGAGCGCTACCCGGTGCTCGAGGGGACGGTGCTCGGTGCCGAGGGCGGCGGGGCCGTGCAGACGCTGATCGACGATGCCACGACATTCGTGCGTGGCTCGTTGCTCCCCTACCTCACGGCGGGCGGGAAGCTCGCAGTGGAGCTGATCAGCGTGCTGGCGATGGCCATCTACATGGCGCGCAGCCCCGGTGAGTACCGCGACGGGATGATCGCCCTGGTGCCGCCCAAGTTTCGACACGTCGCCCGCACGACGCTTGCCGATCTGGGGGAGACCATCCGCACCTGGATCTGGGCGCAGCTCTTCGCGATGCTGGTGCTGGGCGTGCTCACCGCCATCGGGCTGTGGATCCTCCAGGTGCCCTACGCCCTGGCGTTCGGCGTGTTCACCGGCATCGTGGCGATCGTGCCGTTCTTTGGAACCATTACCTCCACCATTCTTCCGGCGCTGCTCATCCTCACGATCAGCAGCTGGCCCCACGCGGTGGCAGTGCTCGGACTCGGCATCGGGGTGCACCTCGTCGAGGCCAACGTGGTCGCGCCGCTGATCTTCGAGGAGCGTGTCAGCCTTCCGCCGGTGCTCACGATCCTGAGCGTGCTGGTGATGGCCTACCTCATGGGTGTGCTGGGACTGGTCGTGGCCGTGCCCACGCTGGCCACGCTCATCGTCATCACGCGCCACATCCTGTTCGGCGAGATCTACGGTGAACAGGACGTCTTCCGCGCGCCCAGCGCGGTGCTGGTCCAGACAACGGGCGAGCGCCGGGTGATCACCGTGGATACCGCACCGGACGGGTAGCGGTCGCGCGATACCGCGAGCGACCACGGGGCGACGGAGATCCGTCGCCCCGTGGTGTTTCCGGTCCTTCAGGCGCCTGCCCGGGCAAGCATCGGCGCGTTCGCGCAACGGAACGATCCCATCCCCCAACCTCCTAGGGCGTACCGTCCTCCGCACAGCCCGACCGGCAAGGAGGATACGCCATGAAACGACTGATCATCGCAGGACTGCTGGCTGGAACCCTAGGTATGCTGCCGAACCCGAAACCCGCCGACGCGTGGCACACGGTGCGATGCATGCTCGAGTCCGTCGACGAGTGCGACCGTGACTTCGACGGTCAAGACATCTACCTGGCGGCTGCGCGCGGGTACTGCTACATGATCCGCACGGCGATCTGCCGGTTCTTCATGCAGTGACGGTTGCCGATCCCAAACGGACCCTTCAACCCACAGGCTGGTTGGGCATCGACGGGGGGCCTCGGGCCCCCCGTCGAGGGTGGCTCCCGCGACTCCCGCTGCTCGCTCTGAAGGGTGAAGCGGTGTTCGGCATGCTCCTGGTCGCGCGCCACCGAGCGGTTCGGCTGGCGGGGATGCTGGCGCTGCTGATCATGATGCTGGCCGTCGTGCAGGGTGGTGGGGCCTCACCGCACGCCCTCTTCCTGGTGGGAGGCTGTCTCGCTGCCGTGGCCGGCTCCCGATTGATGGCGCCGGGTGCGGCCGTCGCTGCGGCCCGAAGGACGGCGGGGCCGTGGTGGATCGCACCCGCCGGAAGGCTGGCGGGCGTCGTGCTGTTGCTCGCCCCGGTCCTGGCCGTCGGGGCTGCCGCCCTCGCCGCCTCGGGCAGCGAGCGGACGCCGTTCGTGGCGCTCGCATTCGCGGCCGTGCTGCAGGCGGCGGCGCTCGGAGCGCTCACGCTCGCGCTTGCGCCGGCGTTCAGCGCCTCGGTGGCCGGGACGGTCGGACTCCTCGCGGCGCTGCTCGGCGGACTCCGACCCTCGGAGGTGCTCGCACTGTTCGCCGGGTGGCCGTACGCGCAACGCGTGGCGGTCACGACGTGGAACCTCCTGCCCCTGGGCTGGCGCGCGGCACGCTGGCTGCGCGATGGCGTGGGGCTCGACCTGCTCGTGCTCGCCGGGTGGGTCGTGGCGGGGGTGGTGCTCGCGGCGTGGGCCGCCACCCTCGCGGGCGTCCGGGGCGGAGCGGAGTAGGCCAGGCCGATGCTCGTGGCCTGCCGCGCCGTGACCAAAGCCTACGGCTCCGGACGCCGCCGTCGGATCGCGCTCGACCGGTGCAGCCTCGGCGCGGAGCCGGGCGAGATCGTCGGTGTGGTGGGACCCAACGGGGCCGGCAAGACCACCCTGCTGCGCCTCATCGCGGGAGACCTCGCCGTCACCTCGGGGGAGATTCTGGTGGGACCACACCGGGCCGGGACCCGGGCTGCCAGGCGGGTGGTGGGCATCGCACCCGATCCCCCGGTAGCGCCGGCGGAACTCACTGGAAGTGAGTGGCTCACGTACTTGGCGGCCCAGCGCAGTCGTTCCCCGCAGGATCGTCTGCGACGCATTCGGTGGGCGGTCGAGCTCGGTGATCTCGGGACGTTTGTGGGTCACCGCATCGGGACCTATTCGCGGGGGATGGCGCAGCGCCTCGCCCTGGCCGTGGCCGCCCTGCTCCAGGCCGGCGTGCTGGTGCTGGACGAGGTGCTTGCGGGGGTCGACCCGCTGGTGCAACGCCACCTACGGGAGCGGATTGCGCACCTCGCCCGCAGCGGTGTCGCGGTGCTGATCGCCTCGCATGACTTGGGGACGCTGGAGCGGTTGGCGACCCGCGTGGTGGTGCTGTGGGAGGGGCGCCTCATCGCCGACCTCTCCACGGCCGCGCTGGTGCGGGAGCGCGTGGCGGAGCTGACCCTCACCGGGTCGGCGCTAGCCCGTGCCCAACGACTGCTCGTTCGCTACCCGGCCGCGGTGCGCACCGGGCAAGGGGTCGCGATCCCCTTGATCGGTGGTGTCTCCGTCGAGGAGGTGCTCGCCGCCGCGCGCGACGAGCGCCTCCCGGTCACGGGATCGCGGGTGCGCTATCAGGCGTTGGAGGACATTCTGCTGCGTGCTGCCGAGGCCGAGGGGATGCGCCGGTGAGGTGCCTGGTGTCCGCGCTGATCGATCCCCGCGAGGCCATGCGCCGCGGCGCAACCTGGCCGCGACCGCTGCGCACTGCGGCCACCCTGGCGAGCGCCGTCATGGCTCTGGGGCTCGCGACGCTTCCCCGCCAGGTGGCGATCTTGAACCGGGTGCTCGCCCCTACCGGCGATCCGCAGAGCGACCTGCACCATGAGGTTCTGCGCGGCGGCCTGCTGCGCCTCATCGTGGCGGACCGCTTGATCCCCGCGCCCGCCCTGCTCCTGGCGGCGGTCCTCCTGGTCGTGGTGGCCGAGCCCGTGCTGATGCTCGCCAGGGATCGGCGCACGGCGATCGTCCAGATCGCCCTCGTAGGGTTGGCGCCGCTCCTGGTGGACCGCCTCGGCGAGCTCGCCATGACCTACCTCCTGCCACTGGCCGAACAGGTGACGGCCGGCGATGCGGTAACGGCACCGCACCGGTTCCGCACCGGGCCGCTACTCCTGTGGTGGTCGACCGAGCCGGCGCCAGCGTGGCTGGAGCTGTTGGAGCCACGGGCCAATCTGATCGTGCTGTGGGCGGTGGGGCTGTGGAGCATCGGGCTGCATACGCTCGCGGGCCGCACGCTGGAGGCCTGGCACGTGGCGCTGCCGCTCGCGTGCGCGCTGGGAGCCGGGGTCGTGACCTGGATTCTGGGTCCCCTGATCGTCCCCGCCATTTTGGGTGGTGCCTGAGGCGGCGGCGGACGCCGGTCGTTGACGGCCGGGGAGGCTAGCCTCTAGCTTACGTCGGCCAAACTCCTTGCAGTTGACCGGTTTAGCGGGCCTGCATGACGCTGCAGATCTACAACACCCTCACACGACGGGTCGAGCCCTTCGAACCGCTCGCCCCACCGCGCGTGACCATGTACATGTGCGGGCCCACGGTCTACAGCTACGCCCACATCGGGAACTTCCGCACCTTCGTTTTCGGCGACTTGCTGCGGCGCTATCTGGAGTACCTCGGGTACGAGGTGTTCCAGATCATGAACCTCACCGACGTGGATGACCGTACCATCAAGGCGGCTGCCGCGGCGGGCGTGGCGCTCGCGGAGCACACCGAGCCGTACACGAAGGCGTTCTTCGAGGATAGGGATTATCTCCGCATCCAGCCCGCCGACGTGTATCCGCGGGCCACGGACTACATCCCTCCCATGGTGGACCTGGTGCAGCGCCTGCTGGAGCAGGGCCTCGCCTACCGCGGGGAGGACGGGTCGGTGTACTACGCG
>JBDGYO010000221.1:0-5185 GCA_039584015.1 Gemmatimonadota bacterium
GACGTGCCCGCCTCCTCGGAGCACCGCTCTGCGGGCGTCGGGAATGCCGTACGTCAGCACAGCGGCGACCACCCGGAAATACGGCATCTCCTGCTGCCCGTGGATCACGAGGGTTGGCGCCTGCACCTTGCCCAACTCGTCGAGGCGGGCTGGTGCCGCGAGGTTGAGCGGCGGATCGGGATCGAGCAGGTCGAGCCCCGTGTAGGGGCCCATCAGGGGACCCGCGCGTGCCGCCATCGCCTCGGTGTTGCCCCCGAACTGGGCACTTGCCCACATCCCGATGGCGATCTTCATCGAGTCGACGCCGTGCGCCGTCCCAATGGCTATCCACTCGGGGATGGGCGGCCCGTCCTCCCGTGGCGGGAGCCCAAAGCCGTCGGGCGGCGGTGCCCCGAACAGGACCAGCCCGTCCACCATCTCGGGGTAGCGGAGCGCGAAGGTCAGCGCGACGGCCGCACCCTGGGAATGTCCCATGAGGTGCGCGCGCGGAATGTCGAGCGCTTCCAGCAACGCTTTCAGGTCGGCGGCGTCGGCGGTGATGTCTGGCTTCCCCGTGGCTCCTCCGAAGCCCCTGCGGTCGTAGCGAATGACCGCGTAATCGTGTGCCAGGCGCTCCACGTCCGTATCCCAGAACCCGCGGTGCACCGCCCACCCGTGGATCAGCACCAGCGGCCTGCCGCTGCCAGTGATCTCGTAGGGAAGCGTCACGCCGTTCACCTCGGCGACTCCGGTTTGTCCCTGGAGAGTGACCGAGGGAGTCAGAAGCAGACCGCTCAGCAGTAACAGGCTCGACCGCTCGACGCAGGTCCTCATGGTCTGTCCTCCGAGCGCTGCGGCTCGATGACGTAGATGTCGCCCTCGTCTCGGTCGCGGGAGTACACGACGGCGCTGCCGTCCGGCGCCCACCCGCCGCTGTGCACGTGCCACACGCCCTCCCCGAAGGTGATCTGCTCGGGCTCGCCCAGCGCCGTCGGGAGCTGGCTCGGCGCCGCGGGCGGGGCGAGACGCAGCAGGTAGAGCTCCATGGTCATGTGGCTCACGGCCTCGATGAAGGTGAGCGCGCTACCGTCGGGTGAGACAGCCACTTCGGCGATGGAGCCGGCCCGTAGCAGGATGTCCTCACCGGTTCCCAGGTGTGCCGCGCGCAGCTCGACCAGGCCGGAGCCGTCGGGAGCCCGGCGGGTGTAGATCGCTCGCTGCCCGTCCCGGTACCAGCCGAAGCTCAGCGCGCCACGCACCAGCGAGGGACGGCGGTTCGTGCCGTCGGGGTTCACGAGCCAGATTGCGTTCCCTTCTTCCGGCGCGAGGTAGCCGATCACACTGCCGTCGGGAGCCCAGCGCGGTCCGCCCTGTCCCTCGGCAGAGTGATTGGACCAGGGCAGCGCGTGGTCGGTGAGGCGGCGCGTGACACCGGTCTCGGTCTGCAGCACCCACAGCCTGACTGCGCCGTCCCGATTCGACATGAACACGATCTCCGTGCCGTCCGCGGACCAGTCCGACAACCGGTCGCTCGCCGGGTCGGTCGTCAGTTGGCGATGCTGGCCCGTGGAGCGGTCCACGAGCCAGAGATCGTAGTTCCCCGAGCGGTTGGAGTAGTACACGACCACGTTGCCGTCCGGCGAGACGCGGGCGCCGAAGTTGTCACCGGTGTAGCTGGTGAGGCGCTCGTGCTCCGCGTCGGGTACATCAAGCGGAATCCAGTAGAGGTCGATCTGGTGGCCGAACTGCAGGTACGCGATGGCGCCGGTGCTGGCCACGGTCGGCGCCCAGTCGATGCCCCCGCCGAACGTGAGCTGGCGCAGTCCCCCCGTCTCCACGTCGAGTTCCCAAATGTTGGGTGCTCCGCCGCGCACCGATGCGAGCGCGAGGCGTCGATTGTCGGGGAACCATGCCGGCATCCCGTTGAGGGGCTCGCCCTCGAGCAGCAGCGATGCCTCGCCGCCTTCCGCTGGGAGCAGCCACACGGTATTCACGCCCCTCGCATGGCGAACGTAGACGATGCGCTCCCCGTCAAACGACCAGGCCGCAGCGAGATCCTCAGTGCCTGAAGGTGGAAACGTGAGCTGTGTCTGCTCGCCGGTCGAGAGATTCACCTTCCACACGGCCACGTCACCGGTCTCGTGCAGCCGCGAGAACAGCAGCTCCTCCCCGTCGGGAGACCACGGATTGGCGCCTATGCCCCAGGCCCACGCCCCCATGCGCTCCAGAAACGGAATGTTGGTCTCCACCACCTTGTGCTCGGCCCCTCCGGTCGGTGAAATCCAGTAGATGTTGGTCCCGGTGCCACGGTCGGACATGTACGCGATCTTGGTGCCGTCGCGCGACCAGCGTGGGTTGAGCTCGTCCGCCGGACTGTCGGCAGTGAGGTTGTGTGGATCGCCGCCTCCCGCGGACAGCGTGGCGATGTCCATGTTGCCGCGTGCGGTGTGCGTGAACGTGATCATGGAGCCGTCGGGCGACCAACTCGGCGACCACTCCCAGCCGATGAAGCTGGTGAGCGGCCTGATGGTGCCGGCAGCACTGGCACCGACTGAGGCATCACCGCGCGTCAGCAGCGCCCACGCCACCACGAGCGCCGCTGCGCCGAGCGGGAGGGCGTAACCGATCCGGCGCCGCCATGTCGCCGAGGCTGGGGACCGCGCCGCCGCCACTGCAGCGACCGGGGTCTCACTCGTCAGCGCCTTCGCAAACTCCTTGGGGGTGGCGAACCGGTCGGCCGGCACCTTGGCCAGCGCCTTCTCGATGGCGGCCTGCATGGGGTCGGAGACGGTCGACCGCAGGGTGCGCAGATTGGGGACCGGGTCGACCGAATGGCGTGCCAGGATCGCCCGCGGCGTGGGTCCCGTGAACGGCGGCTCGCCCCCCAGCATCTCGTACGCAACACAGCCCAGACTGTAGAGATCGGCGCGCCCGTCGACGTCCTGCGTCCCGCTCGACTGCTCCGGGCTCATGTAGAAAGGCGTTCCCACGGCGAGTCCCGTCTCGGTGAGGCGGTCGCCGCCCGCCGCATCCACCGCCCGGGCGATCCCGAAGTCGGCCACCACGGCGTGGCCGGCCTGGAACATGATGTTCTCGGGCTTGATGTCCCGATGGACCACCCCGAGCGAGTGCGCGTGGCTCAGGGCGTCGGCCACGTCCTCCAGGATCTGTGTCGCGTCGTCCACCGAGAGCTGCTTCTCCCGATCCAGGCGGCCCCGCAATGACTCGCCCTCGACGTAGGGCATGACGTAGTAGAGCAATCCGTCCGCCTCACCCGAGTCGTGCAGGGGCAGGATGTGTGGATGGGTGAGCTGTGCCGCGATCTCGATTTCTTTGAGGAAGCGCTCCGGGCCGATGGCGTGCGCCAGGTCGGGCTCCAGCACCTTGAGGGCGACCAGGCGGCGGTGCTTTAGGTCCTCGGCGAGGAAGACGATGGCCATGCCGCCGCGACCGAGCTCGCGCTCGATGCGGTAGCGGTCGCTGAGGGCATTCTGCAGGCGGTCGTGGAGTTCGCTCACGGGCGCATCCGGGAGGAGGGGAGCGTTGCCAAACTACGGTGCGTGAATGTTGGGCGCCAGGGTTGGGCCGCGGCCGCTACTTGGCTAGGGCAGGAACCGTCCCGGATGCGTAGTGTGCGCTTGTGGCGCCGTGCTCCCCGCAGGGTTGTCCCCCGTGGGTCCGCCCGAGAGATTGTGGCATCAACGCTGCGAAAACCACAGGAGTGCCAACGATGCGGTTGATGGCAGCAGCACTGTGCGCCCTGCTGCTCGCGGTCCCAGCCGGAGCGGCCGCGCAGCAGACCCTGGTCCTGTCCAACGGCGACCAGCTCACGGGCGCGTTGACGAGCATCGCCGACGGCGAGTGGGTGTTCGAGTACGCGGGCGAAGATCTCACTATCGCCGCGGCCGACGTGGTCTCGTTCACGGCTCCCGAGCCGGTGGGGTTTCGGCTCGCCGACGGCACCCTGCTGGCGGCAACGGTGACGACCGTGCCGGGTGGGTTGCGGCTCCTGGCCGCCGACGGCACGAGCCAGACCGTAGCGGTCACCGACCTGGCCGCCGCGGGTGATCCGTCCGACCTCGATGCGCTGCGCCCGGTCCACGTCAGGCTGCTGAGTCCGTTCTTCAAGTTCTGGAGGGTGACTACCAGCCTGGGGCTCACCTTCAAGGACGGGAACACCAATACCCGTTCGGGGACCTTCTACGTGGACATGGTCCGCGCCACGGCGCTGGACCGGCTCACCCTGACGGCGCAGCTGAGTCAGGACCACGACCGGGTGGACAGCGACGGCGACGGCCAGCTCGACTCCCTGGTGCAGACGGCGGGGAAGTACCTCGCCGGCCTGCGGTACGACATCTTCCCGATCCCCAAGCTGTTCGTGTTCGGCAACACTCGGCAGTCGCGCGACCGCTTCAAGGAGATCGATCTGCGCTCGTTCTACACCGCGGGAGTGGGGTACCAGTTCTTCCAGCGGGACAACCTCGACCTGCGCAGCTCACTGGGTGCGGGCGTCCGGTACGAGAAGTTCTTCCTCCAGCAGGGCACGGTGGACAGCTCGACCACCGTCCCAACCGGCTCGCTGGACGGCGCGCTGCGCGTGGCGTTGGGGCCGTTTGACTACGATCTGCGGACGGTCTACTCCCCGGCGCTGGAAGACATCGACGACTTTCAGGTGGTGACTCTCACCGGCCTGACGGCCACGCTGGTCGCCGGGCTGGGCTTCCGTATTCAGCTGCTATGGGAGTTCGACAACACTCCCACGGCGGGCTCCGAAAAGAACGACACGGAGTTCACCACGGCGCTCACCTACACGCTGGGCCAGTAGCTACCTGGCAGCCATGATCTGCAAGAGGAGGCCGTACAACCTGCTGTAATCCACGCGGTGGACGATTACGAGGTCGAGGTCCGTGACCACGGCGATCGTGTGTCCCGACCCACCGAGGGCGGCGTAGAGTTGGTGGCCGTCCCACACCTCAGGCTTGCCGACCCACCACATGTAGCCGTAGTCGAACCAGGTACCGGCGTCGGAATACGCGGTGGTGCTCCGCTCGACCCAGGACTCAGGCACGATCTGCTGGTCGCGCCAGCGGCCGTTCCGCAGGAATAGCAACCCGAACCGCGCCATGTCCCGGGCCGACATGTTGAGATGGTAGGCGGGGTGCTCCGACAGGTCTGCCTCGTAGTGGTAGAAGCCGTCGGGAGCGGT
>JBDGYO010000008.1:0-18525 GCA_039584015.1 Gemmatimonadota bacterium
CCACCAGGCTGGTCTTTCCGCTCGCGCCGTGGCCGACGACAGCCACATTCCGAATCGCGTCTCCTGTATAGACACGCACGTCTTCACCTCCTGCAACAGGGACGTGGAACATGAGCGGGCGGACGGGCGGTGGCAAGTCCGGGCGGCTAGTATTCCGATATGAACCTCCAGAACTCCGTATGCGTCGTCACCGGCGCCACCGAGGGCATCGGCCGGGCCATCGCGCTCGCCCTCGGGGAGCGTGGCGCCAGACTGGCCGTCTGCGCCCGCTCGGCCGGCAAGGTCGAGGCCCTGGTGGACGAGCTCCGCGGCCGGGGCTTCACGGCCGTCGGCCGGCCCTGTGACGTGGCCAGCGAGGCCGCCGTGGCGGGCTTCGCGAAGCTGGTGAAGGCGGAGTTCGGACCGCCCGACGTCCTGGTCAACAACGCCGGGCTGGCGCACTTCGTGCCGGTCGAGGAGATGACCGCCGCGCAGTTCGACGAGACGATGAACGTCAACGTGCGGGGCGTGTTCCTGATGACCCGGGCGTTCCTGCCCGAGATGCGGCGCCGCGGTTCCGGGCACATCGTCAACATCGCGAGCCTGGCCGGGCGCAATCCCGTGCCGGGCGGGGCCGCCTACGCGGCATCGAAGCACGCGGTGCTGGGGTTCTCCAAGTCGGTCTTCGGAGAGGTGCGGAAGGACGGCATCCGGGTGGTGGCGATATGCCCCGGATCGGTGGTGACGCCGTTCTTCGACAAGTCGGGGGCTGATCTCCAGAACGCGGAGCGGAAGCTCCAGGCCGAGGACGTCGCCGATGCGGTGCTCGCCGCCCTCGACCTGCCCGACCGGGCCCTCATCTCGGAGCTGGACATCCGGCCCACCAACCCCTGAATCTCGGTCTACTTCACGTAGACCGTCTTGATGTTCACGAACTCCCGGATGCCGAACACCGACAGCTCGCGCCCGTAGCCCGACTCCTTGATCCCGCCGAAGGGGAGGCGCGGGTCCGATTTCACGAAGGCGTTCACGAAGCAGGAGCCGGCCTCGAGCTCCTCGGCCGCGAGGCGCTCGCCGCGGGCGACGTCGCGGGTGAACACCGCCGCACCCAGCCCGAACACGCTGTCGTTGGCGATGCGGATCGCGTCGGCCTCGTCCTCGGCCGCGATGATCGCCGCCACGGGGCCGAACATCTCCTCGTCGTAGGCGGGCATGCCCGGCGTGACGCCCGCGAGCACGGTGGGCGGATAGAAGGCCCCCGGCCCGTTCGGCCGCTTGCCGCCGAGCAGCAGCCGAGCCCCCTTGGCCACCGACTCCTCCACCTGGCGGTGCAGGTCGTCGCGCAGGTCGGCACGGGCCTGGGGACCCACATCCACGCCTTCCTCGAACGGATCGGCCGTCTTTCGGGCCTGCGTCTTCTGCACGTATAGCCGTGTGAACTCCTCGAGAACCGGCCGCACCACGATGAACCGCTTGGCCGCAATACAGCTCTGCCCGCTGTTGATCAGGCGGGAGGCCACACAGGTCTCCGCGGCCGTCTCCAGGTCGGCGTCCTCCAGCACCACGTACGGGTCGCTGCCCCCCAACTCCAGCACCGTCTTCTTGAGCACGGCCCCGGCCGCGGTCGCCACGGCCTGACCGGCCGGCGTGCTGCCGGTGAGTGTGATGGCCTTCACCTGGGGCGCGGCGATCACCCCCGGCACCTTGGCCGAGCCGATGACCAGGGCGCGGAACAGGTCCGGCGGGAACCCCGCATCCCGGAACACCGACTCGATGGCCAGGGCACATCCCATCACGTTGGAGGAGTGCTTCAGCACGCCGGCGTTGCCGGCCATCAGCCCCGGCGCGGCGAAACGGAAGACCTGCCACAGCGGGAAGTTCCACGGCATCACTGCGAGCACCACGCCCAGCGGCTGGTAGGTCACGAAGCTGCTCGATGCGTCGGTGGCGATCCCTTCCGGGGCCAGGAAGCCCTCGGCCTCATCCGCGTAGTAGTCGCACACCCAGACGCACTTCTCGACCTCCGCCCTACCCTGAGCCAGGGGCTTGCCCATCTCGCGCGCCATGAGCGCGGCGTACTCCTCGGTGCGCTCGCGCAGCACGGCACCCGCCCGATGCATCAGTTCGGAGCGATGATGGAAGCCGGTGCGGCGCCAGTCCCGAAACGCCCGGTCCGCCCGCTCCAGAACCGCCGACACCTCATCCGACGAAGCCTCTTCGTAGGTGGCGATGATCTCGCCGGTGGAGGGGTTGATGGACTCGATGGGCATTGGCGTCTCCTCAGTGCCTCGCGACGGGGCAGCATCATCCCGCCCCACGTGGGCCTCACCCTCCCATGAACCAGCCCCGCCGCTCGTGCACCACGTCGCCGAACTCCTGCATCTGCGCCATCTCTTCCTCTGACAGCGGTCCGTCTTCCAGCGCGGCGAGGTTCTCCTCGAGCTGCTTCATGTTCGAGGGCGCGGTCATGCACACATGCACGTGGGGGTTGGAGAGCACGAACCGGTATGTCTGACCAGCCGTCGGTCGAAAGGCGTCCTTGGGCCATCCGCGCGGTCGGTACAGCAGGCGGCGCCACCGCGTGGCCGTGTAGCTAACGATGCCGGGGTCGTGCTCCGTCACGTGCAGGAAGATGTCCTGCTCGGCGCCGCGGTGTGCGGCATTGTAGCGGATCATCAGGACGTCGAGGTCCCCTTCGGCGGCCAGCCTGCCGGCGAACTTGCGGTCGTGGATCGAGACCCCCACGTGGCGCGCCTTACCCGTCTCGCGCAGCCGCACCAGCTCGTCACGCACCGCCTCGGGGAACTCCTTCCCCTTCATGATGCCCAGGAACAGGAAGATGTCGATCTGGTCGGTGCGCAGCTGTCGCAGCCGCTTGTGCAGCGTGCGCTCCAGGTTCTGCCGGCTGAAGACGTAGTTATAGGCGCCGGTCACGATGACGCACCGTTCCCGGTCGGCCGCGGGCAGGTCGCGCATCACCCGCACCATCTGCAGGTCGAAGCCGTACAGGAAGAAGTAGTTCAGCCCGTGGTCGAGCGCCCGGTGGATGGCCTTCTTCCCGGGCCAGTGCGACGCGGAGAGCCCCAGGCGGTGCACGGGGAGGCCCGTGCGCCCGAGCGTGGTGTGCGTGAAGTCGTTCATCGTGCCCCCTGCGGTCCCATGCCACCGTCCCCGAGCCAAGCGTACCCCGGGGCCGACGGCGAGGCAAGCAGCCTCCTTGTAGCCCCGCCGGAGCCGTGCCACCTTTCCTCGTCACTCCCCGGAGCACACGTGATCTTCCAACCCGACCTCCTCAAGGGCCAGGTGGCCCTCATCACCGGCGGCGGTACCGGCCTGGGCTTCGCCATGGCGACCGCCATGGCCCGCTGCGGCGCAGACGTCGCTATCGCGAGCCGCAAGCCCAAGCACCTGGAGCCGGCGGCCGAGAAGCTGGGCGAGCACGGCACGCGAGTGCTGGCGGTCCAAGCCAACGTGCGGCAGCCCGACTCGGTGCGCGTGGCCGTCGAGCAGGTCGCGGGAGAGTTGGGCCGCATCGACATCCTGGTGAACAACGCCGCAGGCAACTTCTACGCGCCATCCGCAGAGCTGTCACCCAGCGGATGGCAGGCCGTGGTGGAGACCGACCTCTACGGGAGCTTCTACTGCTCCCAGGCGGTCCATCCAGTCATGGCAAAGCAAGGCGGGGGTCGTATCGTCTCCATCTCGATGACCCTGCACTACAGCGGCTGGCCGCAGATGGCGCACGCCACGGCCGCCAAGGCCGGCATCGACGCGCTGACCAAGACCCTCGCCCTGGAGTGGGCAAAGGACAAGATCACGGTGAACGTGATCGCACCCGGGCCGATTCCCACGGAGGGGGCGAGCAAGGCCTTCGCGGTCGGGGGGGTCGCAATCGAGGAGGGTCTCTCGCGCCTCATCCCGCTCGGCACCCTGGGCACGCCGGAGGACGTCGCGAACATGGCGCTGTATCTCGCCGGACCGGGCGGCTCCTGGATCACCGGGGCGATCTTCGTGGTGGACGGCGGCAGCTCCCTCGCAAAGGCGTTCTGAAGCCGAGCGATGACCACCGTCCTCCTGGCACTGCACTTCGCGGCGTCGCTGGTTCTCGCGCTGTACGGGCTGCACCGCCTGTGGCTCGGCGTAAGGTACGTGCGCCACGTCGGAGCACGTTCCCGCGCCACGCCACGTTCGCCACGCGCCCTGCCACGCGTAACGGTGCAGCTACCGCTCTACAACGAGCGGTACGTCGCCGAGCGTGTGATCCGCGCGGCGGGTGCCATCGACTACCCGCGCGAGCTGCTGGAAATCCAGGTGCTGGACGATTCGACCGACGAGACGAGTCAGGTGGTGGAACGGGCCGTGGCCGAGCTCCAGCACCACGGCGTGCGCGCAACGCACATTCGCCGCAGCGACCGCTCGGGCTACAAGGCCGGAGCACTCGCGGCGGGTCTGAAGGACGCGCGGGGAGAGCTCATCGCGATCTTCGACGCCGACTTCGTACCAACGCGAGACTTCCTGCTGCGTGTCGTAGGCGAGTTCGAGGACCCGACGGTCGGCGTGGTCCAGGCCCGCTGGGCGCACCTCAACGCCGAATCCTCCTTGCTCACGCGAGTCCAGGCGCTGCAGCTCGATGCCCACTTCGCCGTGGAGCACGGAGTGCGGGCCGCCACCGGCTGCTTCTTCAATTTCAACGGCACCGCCGGCGTATGGCGACGTCAGGCGATCGAGGACGCAGGAGGGTGGCGTTCCGACACGCTGACCGAGGACCTCGATCTCTCCTACCGTGCACAGCTCGCGGGCTGGCGATTCGTGTACCGCGACGACGTGGCCGTGCCGGCCGAGTTGCCCGTGGAGGTTGCCGCCTACCGCCTGCAGCAGCAGCGCTGGGCACAGGGTGGCGTGCAAACCGCACGCATGCTGCTCCCCACGATCCTGCGCGCCGACATCCCGCGCCGCGCCAAGGTCGAGGCCTTCTTCCAGCTCACGGGGAACCTCACCTACCCGGTGCTGGTCGTCCTCGCTCTTGTGAGCCTCGCGGCCGGATGGCTGGTCGAGCCGTTGCACAAGAACTGGGTGCTCGCCGCGGACGGCGCACTGCTCGGCTTCGCCGGCATTGCCCTCACCACCTTCTACGGCGTGGCGGCCCGAGTGCGCGATCCCGACCAGTGGTGGCACCGCCTCCCACTGGTGCCCGCCGTCATGGTGCTGGGGGCAGGCATCTCCCTGGGCCAGGCAGTGGCGGTCTTTCGCGGCCTCGTCTCGGATAAGACATCGTGGCGGCGCACCCCGAAGTACCACCTCGGCGCCCAACGGGATGGCTCTTGGCACTCGGCGGCGTATCGCCTCGAGGCCTCCAGGGGCGCATTCCTGGAGTGCGCATTGGGTGCCACCGTGCTGCTGCTGGCGGTCTTGGCCTTGATCGCCAATTCCGCGTCGCCGACCGGCGTCACCGTGCTGTTCGGCACGGGGTTCCTCAGCGTAGGCGGCGGTGCCCTCGCCCAGCAGCGCACCGCGCGGCTGTCGCTGGGCGGCCTCGCCCACTCCCGCCGCCGGGGGAGCTGACCATGGAAGGACTGCTCATCGGCCTCGCCGCTATCATCGTCCTCGGTGTTGGCTCGCAGTGGCTCGCATGGCGCCTCAAGCTCCCCGCCATCCTGATCCTGCTATTGGTCGGGTTCGCGGCGGGCCCGGTCACCGGCTTCATCGATCCCGATGCACTGCTGGGCGATCTGCTGTTCCCGATCGTCTCGCTCTCGGTGGCGGTGATCCTGTTCGAGGGAGGCTTGAGCCTCGACATCGCCGAGCTGCGCGAGATCGGCCGTGTGGTACGCAACCTCATCATCGTGGGGGTGCCGGTCACGTGGATCCTGTCCTCCGCGCTCGCGTACTCCCTGCTCGGGCTCGACCTCGAGGTCGCGATCCTGTTCGGCGCGGTCCTGGTCGTCACCGGCCCGACCGTGATCATCCCGTTGCTGCGGCACATCCGGCCCGACGTACGTGTGGGGTCGGCGGTCAAATGGGAGGGGATCGTGAACGATCCCATCGGCGCCATTCTGGGGGTGCTGATGTTCGAGGCGATCCTGGCCGGTGGGTTCGAGCAGGGCATGGCGGTCGCGGGACTCGGCATGCTCAAGGCGGCGGTCCTCGGAACATTGCTCGGTCTCGCGGGAGCCGCCCTGGTCGTGGTCCTGCTCAGGCAGTACTGGATCCCCGACTACCTCCAGAGCCCGATGGCGCTGAGCGTCGTGATCCTAGTGTTCGCGATCTCCAACCAGTTCCAGGAGGAATCAGGCCTGCTTGCCGTCACCATTATGGGGGCGGCGCTCGCCAGCCAGCAGTTCGTGACGGTGCGGCACATCGTGGAGTTCAAGGAGAACCTGCGGGTCCTGCTCATCTCGGTGCTGTTCATCATCCTCGCCGCGCGGCTGCCGCTGCGCGATCCCGACTACACCAGCGCGGCGAGCCTCGCCTTCCTCGGCGCATTGATCTTCGTCGTGCGGCCGGCGGCCATCGCCCTGTCTACCTGGCGGTCCAAGTTCAACTGGCGCGAGCGGGTGTTCCTCGGCTTCATCGCCCCGCGCGGGATCGTGGCGGCTGCGGTCGTGTCGGTGTTTGCGTTGGAGCTAGTGCAGCACGGCGACAGCTCCGCCGCCAGGCTCGTCCCGCTCATGTTCCTGGTGATCGTGGGAACGGTGGCGACCTACGGCATCGTCACACCGTTCCTGGCACGGCGCCTCGGCGTGGCCACTCCCAACCCGCAAGGCATGTTGATCGTCGGGGCGGCGTCCTGGGTGCGCGAGATGGCCAAGGCACTCCAGGAACGGGGTGTGCGGCTGATTCTCGCAGACTCCAACTGGGGCAACGTGTCGGCGGCGCGCCGCGAGGGCCTGAAGACCCACTACGCCAACGTGCTCACAGAGCAGGCGCTGGAGCAGCTCGAGCTCGAGCTCGACGGTATCGGACGGCTCCTGGCCCTCACGCCCAACGACGAGGTGAATGCCCTCTCCGCGCTGCACTTCGGAGAGATCTTCGACAGCTCCCACACCTTCCAGCTCCCACCCCGGGATCAGGACACGAAGACAGGTGGTATCCCGCAGCATCTGCGCGGTCGTTTTCTGTTTCGCCCCGATGCCACGTACGAGCACCTACTCAGCCGTGTCCGCTCCGGCGCGGTGATCAAGACTAACCGCCTCACCGATGAGTTCGACTTCGACGCGTTCAAGCAGCTGTACGGGGAGACCGCGATTCCCATGTTCGCCATCCGGGAGTCGGGTGAGGTGCTGATCATGACCGTGCAGAGCCCGCCCACTCCGAAGTCGGGGCACACTCTGATCAGCCTGGTGGATCCCGTCGACCAGAATCCCGAGCAGTAGCCGAGGGGCGCCGGAACTTCAGTCCACATTGAACGGTTCCCCAGGACGTATGCTCCCTGGATTCGGTCTCATGTCTGCCACTCGCAAACGCTCGCTCCCACTGCTCCTCGGCGCCTCCCTCGTCGCGACGACCTCGGCGCACGCCCAGTTCAGCGGTGATTGGAGCACCGACTTCTCGAAGCACACGGTGCCGTTGGAGGAGATCGTCTCGGGCGGGCCGCCCAAGGACGGCATCCCGGCAATCGATCACCCGGAGTTCGTCACTGTGCGCGAAGCCGACCGCTGGCTCGCCGACCGGGAGCCGGTCGTCGTGGTCGCGATCGGTCGGACCGCCAAGGCCTTCCCGCTCCAGATCCTCATCTGGCACGAGATCGTGAACGACGAGGTGGGCGGAACACCGGTCACAGTCACCTACTGTCCCCTCTGCAACACGGCCCTGTCGTTCGACCGCCGGTTCGACGGCCGGGTGCTGGACTTCGGCACCACCGGACGGCTACGGCACTCCGACCTGGTGATGTACGACCGTCAAACGGAAACGTGGTGGCAGCAGGCGACCGGCGAGGGGATCGTAGGCGAGTACGCCGGCCGGCAGCTCACCTTTATCAGCGCGCCACTGGTCAGCTGGGAGACGTTCAAGCACGCGCACCCCGACGGACAGGTACTCTCCCGCGAGACGGGCTTCAACCGCCCGTACGGGGAGAACCCGTACGAGCGCTACGACGACCTCGGCAACAATCCCTGGCGCCGGTTCTTTCGCCCCCCGCCCGACGACCGCCTCCCTGCCATGGAGCGCGTCGTAGCGGTCACGCTCGGCGAGGCAACCGTGGCCTATCCGTTCTCGTCCCTCGAGGAGAAGCGCGTCGTGAACGACGAGATCGACGGAGCGGCGCTGGTGGTGCTCTGGACGCCTGGAATGGCCAGCTCGGTGGACAACCGCAGCATCGCGCAGGGACGTGACGTGGGCGCGAGCGGTGTGTACAGCCGGTCGGTTGGCTCGCGCACCCTCACCTTCGAGCCCGCAGGCGACCGCGCGTTCCGGGACCGCGAGACGAGCTCCACGTGGGACATCCTGGGCCGGGCGGTGGACGGCGAGCTGAAAGGGACGCAACTTGAGCCGGTTCCGTACGGCAACCACTTCTGGTTCGCCTGGGCGGTCTTCAAGCCGGAGACCCGCATCGCCCGTTAGTCGACCTCGCGTGGCTCGAGGAGTACCGGCCAATGAACGACACCTCTTCTACCCCGCGACGCCTCGCCGTCGCGCTGACGGTTCTCCGCATCTCCCTCGGCGGGTTCCTGCTGTTGTGGGCGCTGGAGAAGTTCTTCATCCCGCAGACCACGGTGGCGATCTGGGATCGGTTCTACCTGCTTCCTATCGGGGCGTCACTGCCCTACATCATTGGTGGCCTCGAGGCGATGCTCTCGGTCGCGATCCTCGTGGGACTGTGGCGGCGCTGGTCGTACGGGCTGGGCCTCGGGCTCCATACGATCTCCGTCGTCGCCACCTGGAAGCAGCTGCTCGACCCGTGGGGACTCTACCTCAACGAGCGACCACAACATCTGTTCCTCGCCGGGGTCCCGGTGCTCGCGGCGTTCGTGGTGCTGTACATGCTGCGGCACTACGACGTCATGTCGTTCGATGGCAAGCGACTCGGGATCGAGATCGAGGAAGGCGGGGTCGCGAGGGTCCGCGGCGGCAGCTGACGCACAAAGAGGCGATGGCAGAGTGCGGCCCCCACCCGCCGCACCGCCTCTCGCCCACCATGGGCCCGGTACGAGGGCGACGAGGACCACGCCATACCATCGCCTTTGCCTCGTACACCGGTCCGGCAGGTTGGTTGCGGTAGCGGTGCTCCTGGGAGGGCCTCCGGCATCGGGAACCTCCCGCCCAGGGGGGCGGTTCTCGATGGTGCAATGCCCAGCATGTGTCCTACGGACCCAACCACGAGACGGATCGTCTACAGCCTCGCCGCCGGGGCGGCGGCGCTGACGCTGGGCGCGTGTGACGACACGATCGAGGGGGCGTTTGGCAGTCCCGCCTTCGACTTCACCTGCAACATCGCCAACGCCGCCATCTTCAATGGGGGCCCCGGTCGTGACGGCATCCCCGCGCTCAACGTTCCCGAGCTCGAGCGCAATCAGGACGCGCTCTTCATGGACGACGACGACCGCGTGCTCGGCGTGGAGATCAACGGCGAAGCACGAGCGTATCCCCTATTCATCCTGTGGCGCCATGAGATCGTGAACGACACGCTGGGCGGCGAGCCCATAGTGGTGACCTACTGCCCGCTCACCGGCTCCGGCATCGTGTTCGACCCCGTGATCGACGGGGAGGTCAAGAGCTTCGGCGTTTCGGGCCTGCTCTACGAGAACAACCTCATCATGTTCGACCGGCAGACCGAGAGCCTGTGGAACCAGATGCTGCTCGGCGCCAATTGCGGGCCAGAGCGCGGCACCGAGCTCGTCCGTGTGCCGGTGGTCGAGACCACGTGGGGCCACTGGCGCCGCTCGCATTCGCTCACCACGGTCCTCACCACCAACACCGGCCACGACATCAACTACGGCGTCTACCCGTACGGCAACTACGACGACCCGTTCAACGACGTCGTTTTCTTCCCGTGGTCGACCTGGAGCCCCGTACGGCCCCCCAAAGAGTTGGTGCTCGGTGTGCATGAGGGCGACGACGCCAAGGCCTATCCGTTCTTTGAGCTGGAGCACTTCGGTGCCGCCGTGACACTCAACGACACGGTGGGCGGACGACCCATCCTGGTGACCTACCACGAGGAGCTGCGAACCGCGCGCGCGTTCGACCGGCGGGTCGACGGGCAGACTCTCACGTTCACCGTATCCAACTCAGACTCGCGCACTTTCCGGTTCACCGACGAGGAGACCGGCTCGAGCTGGGACGCCAACGGCGAGGCGTGGGCCGGGCCTCTGGCCGGCACGCAGCTTCAGGCAATCGAGGACAGCTACACGGCGTTCTGGTTCGCCTGGTCGATCTACTACCGCCAGACGCGGCTGCTCAGGAAGTGAGACGTGCCGCCGTCGGGGCGGCCGTCCTCCTGTTGGTCGCCGGCCCGGCCTCCGCGCAATGGACCCAGGGCGCCCCCGGACGCACCTGGGTGAAGTCGGCGTTCTTCCATCAAAACACGAGTGAGGAATTCAGCTCCACGGGCGAGCGGCGCGAGCGCATCGATCAGGGGATCGCCGACTCCCGGGTCTTGTTCACCGACGTCATCGTGGGTCTGCACCGCCGCCTCGACCTCTGGGTGCAGGTTCCGTACATGGACCTGCGGTTCGAAAGCGCGGTCGACACACTCCGCTCCACGGGCATCGGTGACGTCAGGGCGTGGTTGCGATTCCAGGCGATCGCGGGCCCGTGGCCCGTGACGCTGCGCGCGGGCTTCAAGGCGCCCGTGGGGTTCAACTCGATCGACGTGCTGACGATCCCCGTGGGGGACGGACAGTGGGACCTGGAGTTCTGGGGCGAGGTCGGCCATTCCTTCTGGCCATTTCCCGCGTATTGGGAGCTGTGGCTCGGCTACCGCGCGCGGTTGGAGAACGAGGAGTTGGCCAAGGACCCCGGCGGCGAGTACACGTTTCTCACGGAGGCGGGATGGAACCCGACCAGCTGGGCGCTTGCCAAGGTCACGCTGGACGGTTTCGTGGGAAAGAACTGGGTCGTCGAGAACGTGCAGACTGGCTTCTCCCGCAGTCTCCTCACCCTGCAACTCGCTGGCGCCGTTCGCGCGGGCTTCGTGTGGCTCGAAGCGGGCGGTAGATTCCCGCTCGCCGGCAGGAACATCACCGCAGGTGCCCAGCTGGTCCTCGCCCTGAGCTTCACCGCAGTCCCCTAGCCGTTCACCCCGAGGGCGGCACCGTCCCGCTGACCTGCGCGAGGACCGCCTGGTGCTCGTGCCGCAGCTTGGGCATCAGCTCGGTGACCGCCTCCGCATCGTCGGCCTCGCCGGCGTCCTCCAGTGCCTGAAGCAGCTCCGCGAGCTCGCGCGCCATGATCGTTCCGGCGGCCGATTTGTAGGCATGCGCCGCCTGGCGGATCTCCTCGCCCTCCTTTGCCGACACCGCCCCCTCAATCGCCTTCATCCTGCCGGGCGCGTCCTCCTGATAGACCTTGAGCATGCTCTCCACGGCATCTTCCGCCCCGGCCTCCCGCATCATCTCGCGTAGCCCTTCGAGATCCACGGGCGCGGCCGGTGGCGGCCCGCTCACGGGCTCCGAGTCGCTCAACTCCCATCCCTCGACGGCAGCGAACAGCTCGTACGGCTTGAACGGCTTGACCACAAAGCCGGTCATGCCCGCCTCATCGCAGCGCTCGCGCTCCGAGGCCACAACGTGTGCGGTCACGGCGACGATGGGAAGCTCCGCGAGGGCGGGATCGGAGCGGATCTCACGCGTCGCCTGGATGCCGTCCATCTCCGGCATCTCTAGATCCATCAGCACGACATCGTAGTCACCGCCGTGCACCGCGGTGACGGCCTCCGCGCCGTTGTTGACCGTCTCCACCTCATGGCCCCGACGCCGCAGCATGGCGGCGGCGACCTCCCGGTTCACCGGGTTGTCCTCCGCCAACAGCACGCGGAGCCGCTCCCGTGTCCTGCGGATCGAGTAGCGCGTGATCAGGTCCCGTCCACTCTCGGACGCGTTACCCACCATGACGGCCGCGGCGGCTTCGAGCAGTTCGAGACGCGACGCCGGCTTCGTGAGGTACGCCTCGATCCCCAGCTCGCGACATCGCTGGCCGTCACCGCGCTGGCCTGCCGAGGTGAGCATCATGAGCTTCGTGTCGCCCAGCTCCGGGTCCTCCCGCACGGCCTGCGCCAGCTCGAACCCGTCCTGCCCCGGCATGTAGGCGTCGATGATGGCCAGCTCGTAGCTCTCTCCATCGGCGACCGCCTGCCGCATGGCGTCGAGACCCGAGCGGGCTTCTGCGGCCTCGTCCAGCTCCACACCGGCCGGACTCAGAATCTCCTGCACGACGCGACGATGGGTGGGGTTGTCGTCCACGACGAGCGCGTGCACACCCTTGAGCGACTCCAGCTCCGAGGGCTCGGGCGCCCCGACCCGTTCGCCTGCCACGGGCAGCGCTATCGCGAACGTGAACTCGCTGCCGCGTCCCTCCGCGCTGATGACCTCGATCTCCCCACCCATGAGACGGACCAGGCGCTGGCTGATGGCGAGCCCGAGACCGGTTCCCCCGTACTTGCGCGCGGTCGAGACGTCGGCCTGTGTGAACTCCTCGAACACCCGCTCCAGCTTGTCGGGGGCGATGCCGACGCCGGTATCGCTCACCGTGAACCGTGCCACCGCCCTCCCGTCGCGCTCGCCATCGAGCTCCACCAGCACCACGACCTCTCCACTCGGTGTGAACTTGATGGCATTGCCCACCAGGTTGTTGAGCACCTGGCGCAACCGGCCCGGATCGCCGCGCACCGAATGCGGAACTTCCGGCCGGAGATCGCACGTGAGCTCGACGCCCTTCGCCGAGGCGTTGACCGCAAGGAGGCGCACGACGGAGGTGACCAGCGCGGGGAGGTCGAAGGTCGCCACCTCCAGCTCGACCTGTCCCGCCTCGATCTTGGAGAAGTCCAGCACGTCGTTGATCACCGCGAGGAGCGACTCTGCCGCACTGCGAGCGAGCTCGGCCGAGCGCCGCGTCTCCGCCCCGAGATCGCCGTCCAGCAACAGCTCGAGCATTCCGAGAACACCGTTCATGGGGGTGCGGATCTCGTGACTCATGGTGGCGAGGAACGCGCTCTTCGCCTCAGCGGCACGCTCGGCCGCCTCGCGCGCCGCTTCCAGCGCTTCCCGTGCGGCCACGCGCTCGGACACGTCACGCGCGATGCCTCGTGCGCCCACGATCTCCCCACTGGCATCGCGAACCGGTCGCGAGGCTACGCTCAGGTGGCGCGTGTGCCCCTGCGCATCGCGATGCACCGTTTCGTAGTCGGTCGACTGGCCACCGCGAAGCACGTCACGGAATGCCTCTTCGTCCCGTTCCACGTGTTCGGAATCCACCAACTCGATGAACCGCCGCCCGAGCAGTTCCCGTGGCGAGAGGCCGTAGATACGTTGGGTCGCCTGATTGAGGTACGTCCACTGCCCGTCTCGGTCCAGCTGCCACACCAGGTCCGAGGCCTCCTCCACGAGCTCACGGTACTGCTCTTCCGCATCACTCAAGGCACGGGCCGCCCGCTTCTCCGCCGTGAGGTCATCGTAGATGAGGAGGATCGCGCCGTGCGCCTCTTCACCGGCGGCGGCGGCAGACACCCGAACCGAGATGAGCGTACCGTCCTTGTGGCGTCGGTCGGTCTCCGTCACCACCGCCCGACCGGCGCGGACCCAGTCGTCGATCAGGTCGGATCGCTCCTGCTGGTCGTGGGGCACGATGAGCTCACTCAACGGCCTGCCAACCGTCTCGGCCACCCCGTACCCGAACAGGTCCTCGAACGCGGGATTGACGCCGAGCACGCGCCCCTCGCGACTGACTGCGACGATGGCATCGGGCGCGCTGGAGACCAGCTCGTCCAGGAATGACCGATCGCGCGCGGCTACTGCTTCGCTGCGCGCCAAGCGTTGCCCCGTCGTGAGGTGCTCGCGCAGCGCGGCGTGTCCCCGACCATACAGCACCACCATCACCGTCACGTACACCGCGATCAGAATCACGGTCACGATGTGGAACCGACTCTGGCCCACGACCACGACCGTGACCGCGAGCGGGCCCAACAGAACGGCCGTGAACCAGTAGAAGCTCTTGGCGTCGGCCAACAGGGTGACGGTGGAGCCCGCGACGAGCCCGGCGAACACGACCACTAGCAGCGCCACACCCTCCAGCGGCAACCAGCGTGCGGCAATGACCGCGCCCACGGTCCACACCGCCCCGACCAAGACGACGCTCCAGCGCACCATGGAGGTGGTGTGCTCGGGCTCGGCCCCCTGGGCCTCGAGGCGACGGCCGATGAGCCCGCGGACCGCCCCCGCAGCGGCCACGAGCGCAAGCCAGGGCAGCAAGACCGAGTTCGGGACGATTCCCCAAGCGAGCACGGCCACAACGCCGACCAGCACGAGGTGGGCAGCCCCGGCCGTCGGCGCGTCAGTCACGAGCCGCCGGGCAAGCAGCACCAGCAACTCGCTCTCGACCAGCTTCTCGCGTACTTTTTCGCGCTGGGCCTCTTCCGGGGCCCAAGCCAGCAGCGATGCGCGTTTCCGTGTCGCCATGCGCACTCCCGATCGCGGGGGCAACGCGTAAGATTCCTGCCTGGCACAAGTTACCGCTACCAGGACCGGGGGGGAGTAGCGAAGGTCACAGTGACGCACGTCACACGGCCCCCCGAGCACCCTCATAGCAGTCGCCTGGAGGACAACCGATGCAGCGCCACACCATGCAGATCACCCTCGCCGTCTTCGTCATCGCCGCCCTGGCTCATACGCAACCCACCGCCGCCCAGGACTCCGCTTGCACGCTCCCGGTCGCGCCTCATGGGGAGGTGGTGGACGACTACCACGGAACGTCCGTTCCCGATCCCTACCGCTGGCTGGAGAACGTGGACTCCGACGACACACGCGCATGGATCGAGGCAGAGAACTGCGTGACGTTTAGCTACCTCGGCGGGATTCCGGCGCGCGAGGGCATCCGCCGGCGACTCACCGAGTTGTGGGACTATGCCAGGTATGGGACGCCATTCAAGGAGGGCGCCCGCTACTTCTACTACAAGAACGACGGGCTGCAGAACCAGTACGTGCTGTACAAGCAGGAGTCACTGGCCGCCGAGCCGGAGATCCTGTTCGATCCCAACACCTGGTCCGAAGACGGAACCGTGGCGCTGACCAGCCTGGCGTTCACCGAAGACGGCGAGGTCGTGAGCTACGGAGTTGCCACGAGTGGCTCCGACTGGCGGGAGTTCAAGGTGCGCAACGTCGTGACCGGCGAGGACTACCCCGATCACCTTCGCTGGATCAAGTTCTCGGGCGCATCCTGGACACACGACGGCGCGGGGTTCTTGTACAGCCGCTACCCAACCCCCAGCGACACCGACACCCTCCGGTCCACCAACCTCAACCAGACGCTGTACTACCACCGGCTCGGCACCGAACAGTCGGAGGACGTCCTGGTCTATGAGCGCCCCGATCAGCCCGAATGGGGCTTCAGCGGCGAGGTGACCGAGGACGGCCGATACCTGCTCCTCTACGTGTGGCACGGCACCGACGAACGGAACCGGATCTACTACCTGGACATGGTGGACCCTGCACTCCCGCAGCTCGACGGCGACGTGGTCCAGTTGCTCGATGACTTCGACGCCAGCTACTCGATCATCGGCAACGACGAATCCGTCTTCTATGTGCTCACCAACAACGGCGCGCCGCGTTACCGCCTCGTTGGGATCGACGTCAACCATCCCGAGCCGGAGCACTGGCGCGAGATCATCCCGGAGCAGGGCGACGTGCTGGTGTGGGTGGACATCATCCACGATTCGTTCGTGGCGGAGTACATGCACGACGCGCACTCACGGGTCGCCCTGTACGAGATGGATGGCCGCTATGTGCGCGATCTCGAGCTGCCCACCATCGGCAGCGTAGGCAGCATCAACGGGGAGCGCGAGGAAGCCGAGATGTTCTACAGCTTCACTTCGTTCCTCTACCCCCAGACCATCTTCCGCTACGACTTCACGAGCGGCGAGACCGCGACCTTCCAGTCACCGGAGATCGACTTCGACCCAGGTGACTACCAGACCGAGCAGGTGTTCTACCCGAGCAAGGACGGGACGTCGATCCCCATGTTCATCACCCACAGAAAGGGCATTTCGCTCGACGGCTCGAACCCCACGTACCTCTACGGCTACGGCGGGTTCAACATCAGCCGCACACCGTCTTTCTCGATCAGCAATCTGGTATGGCTGGAGATGGGCGGGGTCTATGCTTCCGCCAACCTGCGGGGCGGCGGTGAATACGGCGAGGAGTGGCACCAGGCCGGGATGCTCGAGAACAAGCAGAACGTATTCGACGACTTCATCGCGGCGGGCGAGTACCTGATCGCGGAGGGATACACCTCTACCGAGAAGCTCTCCGTCGCGGGCGGCTCGAACGGCGGCCTCCTGGTCGGTGCGGTGCTCAACCAGCGTCCCGACCTGGTCGGCGCCGCGCTGCCGGCGGTAGGCGTGATGGACATGCTGCGGTTTCACAAGTTCACGATCGGCTGGGCGTGGGTATCCGATTACGGGTCGCCCGATGACCCGGAGATGTTCCCCCACATCTACGCGTACTCGCCGTACCACAACATCCGGGCGGCCGACTACCCCGCGGTCATGGTGACCACCGCCGACCACGACGACCGCGTCGTCCCGGGACACTCGTTCAAGTACGCGGCGCGGCTACAGGCCATGAACACGGGCGACCGGCCGATCCTGATCAGGATTCAAACCAAGGCCGGCCACGGTTCCGGCAAGCCGACCTCGATGGTCATCGAGGAGCAGGCAGATCGGTGGGCATTCCTGGTCCGGAGCCTCGGCATGGACACGCCGGTGCCGTGATCCCCACGCCCGCGATTCAGTTCCTCGGTGCCGCCGGAACGGTAACGGGCTCCAAGCACCTCGTGACCGCAGGCCAGCGGCGCATCCTACTGGACTGCGGGCTGTTTCAGGGGATGAAGGACCTGCGCCTGCGCAACTGGAACGACCCCAGGTACGACCCGGAGGTGGTCGATGCCGTGGTCCTGAGCCATGCCCACCTGGACCACTCCGGCTACCTCCCGGTGCTGGCGCGGCGCGGCTTCCACCGCCCCATCTACTGCACGTCGGCCACTGCCGATCTGCTGCGCATCGTGTTGCGGGATGCGGCCTACCTCCAGGAAGAACAGGCCGAGCACGCAAACATGTTCGGCTACTCGAAGCATCGTCCCGCCCTGCCGCTCTTCACGCGGGAGGATGCCGATGCGGCCCTGGGGCTGGTGGAGGCCCGGCCCTATGGCGAGCCGTTCGAGGTAGCCGACGGCATCACAGCGCGGTTTCGCGTCGCCGGCCACATCCTGGGATCGGCGACGGTCGAGGTGGCGTTCGACGGCGAGCAGCCCACCACCCTCCTCTACACTGGAGACCTGGGCCGCTGGGATCGTCCCATCCTCCACGATCCCGAGCTCGTCGCGCACGCCGATCACGTGCTTCTGGAGTCGACCTACGGCGGACGGTTTCACGTGCGCGAGGCGGATGACGAGTTGGCTGAGGCGGTCAGTACGGCTGCCGAGCGCGGCCACGCCATTCTCATCCCCGCCTTCGCCATCGGCCGCACGCAGGAGATCCTCTGGAGGCTGCGTCAACTGGAGGATGAGCAACGCATCCCGACCCTGCCGGTGTACGTGGACAGCCCGATGGCCATCGACGTCACCGAGTTGTACCGCCGCCACACCGAGGAGCACGACCTGGACACACAGCGGATCGCCGAAGCGGGCGATGACCCGTTGCGGCCGCACCAGTTCCAACTCGCGCGCGCGCGCGAGGAGTCGGTGGCGCTGAACGATCTGCGCGGCCCGCTCATCATCATCTCGGCGAGCGGCATGGCGACCGGTGGTCGCATCCTGCACCACATGAAGTTGCGGCTGCCCGATCGACGCACGACCGTACTGCTGGTGGGTTTCCAGGCTGCGGGGACGCGCGGCCGCCAGCTCCAGGACGGCGCGGAGGAGGTGCGCATCCACGGGCAGCAGATCCCCGTGCGTGCCACCGTGGAGGTCCTGCACGGCCTCTCGGCGCACGCCGATCAGAACGAGCTGCTGCGCTGGCTCAAGGGGTTTCAGAATCCGCCGAAGGGAACCTACCTGGTGCACGGCGAGCCGGAGGGCACCGCCACGCTCGCCAACGCAATCACCGAGGAATTAGGCTGGCCGGTTCGCGCCGCCGAGGACGGCGCGCACGTCGATCTCAGGACCTAGCCGGCGCGCCGCGCGCACGCCACTCACCCCTAAGAAAGGGAAAACCCCCGGTGCCCTCCCGTGCACCGGGGGTAAGGGATTTCCCTCCAAGAGTCCGGTTCAAGCGCCAGAGATTCTTGCTGACGCAGGGCTCACCGAATCTTGCACCGGATTACATGCGTGACGATCCCGATCGCCGTGCCTGCGGCCGATGCTGGAACCCCTCGAACTCTCGGCGGCGTCGCGAACGCCGGCCCC
>JBDGYO010000222.1:0-7247 GCA_039584015.1 Gemmatimonadota bacterium
GCTGATCTCCTGCCACATGTCCGCCTGAGTGCCTCTGAACTCGAAAGCGAGATCGGGGCGACCCGGGATCGTGACGTTGACGTGAAGGTCCGTTGCGTTGTTGTTGTTGTCCATACCTAGCTCCAGTTCAGAGCGCGTGCGGGCCGGCGAGATTGCCAGCCAACAGCGGCGCCCACCCAAGCCCGCTAGCGGGCTGCTAGCGGGCTTGGGTGGGCGGGCCACGTGCGATGCGGTGCGATGCGCGGTGCGGTGCCTGGCGTGCCTTGCGGCGGTGCGTGTGGCGAGCGTTGCGCGGTGCGTGCGGTGCGGTGACCAACCCGTAGGAGTTAGGGTAGGTACGTTCTCGTATTCGGTTGTCAGCGTGCGGGGGCTTGCTGGCCCCTGTCCCGGCTGCGGTCTGACTGACTGGCCACGGTGCCCGATGGGGCGTCCAGCGCTTGCGCGCGTCGCGTGGTCGTGCCCGGCCCCGTTGCCGTGAGGCGTCCGGCGCGTGCCCCCGAAGGGATCCGCGCGTCGCGGGGTGGGGTCAATCGGGACTGCAAGGAACGGGGGCCGCGTGGGCTCGGCGCCGGAGCGCGGGCTGGGCCGCATCGGGCGACCCTACGGGTCAGACGAGCCTAATCTGGTATTATTCAGCCGGAAAGAGATATTTTCGGCGAGCCCCAAAATACCCAAAAAGCTCAATGATTTCGCATACTTACACGTGACCCCAATCCGGGGGCTCGGCAAAATAGTTTCCGGAAGCGAGCCCCCCGGCCCGGGGGCTCGGCCCGGGGCTCGGGTCGAATTTGGGGGGCTCGGGGCTCGCCAAGGGGGGGCACGGGAATCGGGGGCTCGGGGCTCGGTCCGGGCCGGATCCGGCCAGATCCGGGCTCGGGGCTCGGCTTCGGGGTCCGCCTGCGCGGGGGTCGGGGTCCGGCTGGGGCTCCGTCTGGCCCCCCGGGTCGCTGGGGTGCCCCATCCCGGACCGGGAACTATTGAAGCGAATAACGCCAGCGTGCTACGCGTCGAACAGTCGTGATCTACTTCATCTCCAGAGCGGGCGACACGCCGTGCATGAAGGTCGGCTACAGCACGGAACCGCTGCGCCGGCTGCAAGCACTTCAGACCAGTTGTCCCGAAAAACTGGCGCTTCTGCTCGTTGTCGAAGGCAGCCGAGTCGAAGAGAGCGCGCTGCATCGACAGCTCGCCGACAAGCGCATCAGCGGCGAGTGGTTCAACCTCAGTCTGCCGCAGGCCATCCAGCTCGTGCTCGACAGCGACCTGCAGCAGGTGCCGTTGTCTCAGCTCCCGCCGCCGAAGAGACGCGGTCCCCTGCCTGGAACCCGGCGCCTGCCCACGGCCGAGGACCCTCTGCAGGTACAGCTGGAGGCCGTTGAGCTCAACCTCAGCAAGCCCTTCATCACCGAGGCGCGTCGCGAGAAGCTTGAATGGGACCGGCTCCGGCTCAAGAACCGTATCCGGCGCGCGCGACACGCCCGCAAGAGGGCTGCCCAGACCGGGTGAGGAGCTGCGAGACCTGCAGGGGTGTTAGGATGCCTTCATGCGCTTGCTGCACGCACTTGCCGCCGGGGCCACCCTCTTGGGTGCCTGCCTCACCTGCACGCAGCAGGTGCAGCAGCGCGAGCTGCGGGCCGGCGACGACCTGAGCGAACAGGACACCAGCGACCAAGAGGCCCGAGAAGAGCGGTCGACGGAACTGGACCTTGAAGCCGAGGTGCCGCTGCAAATCCCTGCGAAGTAAGGGGGTTGCCGGCCTCCTGGCCGAAGACGGGGTGCAGTTGGTACACTGCACACGTGGATACTGCGCTCACAAACATCATCCAGATGGGGGTTTTAGGTCCCATTGTGGTGGTCTTGTGTGTGGCCCTGTGGCGTCTACAGCAGCAACTCAGTACCGTGCAGCAAGAACGCGTCAGCGACGCGCAGAAGGCCATCGAACGTATCTACACGCTCAAGGAGTCCGTGGATGCGCTGACAGCCGCCGTGGAAGAAATTCGCCGCGAAGGGAGCCCCTGAGATGAAGAAGCCGAAGATCCGCGTCAACGACACCGAGATGGACCTCGACGAGGGTCTCGAAAAGGCGTTGGAAGATTTCGATGCGTCCGTCGCCGCCAACAAGAAGGCCTCCAAGGGACTGAGCGATGCTCTCAAGCGTCGCAGTCTGCAGCCACCCGCACTCGACGAGCTCGCCGAGGTCTGAGATGTCGTTCGCCGCCTACCCCAGCGCGTTCGGTCGCCGCGCCGCGCGCACCGATCTTGAGGAGGGCGTGATCCCTCCCCGCCTTGTTCGGGCGTGGCACGGTGGCCACAAGCTACGTGGCGGCAAGTTCGACCTGTCATATCTGGGCCGAGGCGAGGGCTTCAAAGGGCGCTGCGGCGGCGTCCTTGGGCCGGGTATCTACTTCGGGAGCAGTCCGGAACTGGCAAGGCTCTACTGCAAGTACGCCGCCAAGGATTCGACACTGTACGAGGTAGAACTCGACACCTCCGATTACTATGACTTCACCTGGGGTCTGCCTCTGCGCCTACGCGGAGCGGTTTCCGAACGACCTCGTGATCTGTGCCGGAAGTTCGGTGCGGATAAGACCCTTTCCCTCCTCGCGGAAAACGGTATCAAAGGGACCTGGGAGAAGCTCCCTGGGGGTGCCATCGAGTTTGCTGTCTTCGATGTCTCGACCATCCGCATCCTGTCTTCGGAGCCTTGCTGAAATGTCGTTCGCCGCCTACCCCAGCGCGTTCGGCAACGGTCCCACGCTGCTGAAGCTCGACACCAAGCCGAGCCTGAAGGACCCGCGCTACAACCACATCGAGCGCGGTCTGTCCATCGACGAAGAGCTGTCCCGCCTGGAGCGCTACGAGGAAGCGAAACGCCATTGGTTCGAGCGCATGGGCGCCAAAGTCCGGCGCGATGTCGAGCAGTGGGGCGGCGCCATGCTGCCGATGGCGGGAGGTCCTGGCCACTACTCCGTCCTGCACCCGTCGACCAAGAAGCGTGGCTGGTACCAGGTGTCGTTCTTCGACAACGAGGGTCCCTGGGGAGACACGGAACGCAGCACGCTCAAAGAGGCTATTATCACGGCCCTGGACCGGGTCGCGCCCGAGACGATGGTGGGAGGCTGACTTTGAAGATCTTCGGTGATAGCGCGTTCGGTCGTCGCCGCCGTCGCCGCCGCGCCACAGCCTCGTTGCAGGGTTTGGCAGGCCCCGGCGGCAGCTACTTCGTCGGCCAGGACGACTTCGTGGACAGCCTTCGCCACACGGAGCCCGACGACACTTACGTAGAGCTGCAGGAAGAGACGTTCGAGGAGCCTGACGAAGACCTGGCCCACCGCGGCAACCGCATGTCCTGGCTACGCGACTCGAACTACCTCGTACTGGTGCCCACGGACAAGATCGCGTTCACGCCGGAGAACCAGTGGAACCCGGCACACGCCGCCGCACTGTACCAGCGCTTCAAACACGGCCCACGCCCCCTGGTCAGGGCCCCTGACGCGCGCTTGCATCGCATCACGGCCGACAGCGTGCGTCGCTCCGACGAGTGGGACGACGAGGGCGAGCTCGAGTACCAGACGGGCATGGAGCGGCCTTGGGGCAAGTGGGACGCCGGCACGTTCTACGTCCAGCTCCTGGACGGCAACCATCGAGCGGCCGCGGCCATGGCCGCTGGTGAAGAATACATCCCCGTCAGTGTCAGCAGTAACTACCGGGATGACGTCAAAGACGAGGAGTGGATCTGATGGGTTTCGCCGACTACGACAGCGCCTTCGCGCGCAAGAGCAACAGCCTCGAAGCCGGCTTCCGCGTCACCGCGGAGAACCCGCACAACGACAAACGCTTCGGTGTGTCTACGATGCGCGTGAACCCCGTCACCGGCGTCCCCTACGTCACGGCTTTCAGCACGCTGGGCGAGGCCGTCGGCTATGCGCGAGACCGTGCTGCAGCCGCAAAACCAGCCGCCAAGGCGAAGAAGCGCAGCGGCGCCTACTTCGTCTTCAACAGGGACGATGACGCTATTCTGCTCCGTGTCGTGCGCGGGTGGCTGCAGCGGCCGGGCGAGCAATCAAAGGCGGAGCGGCAGGAGGCCGTCATGGTGTTCGAGCCCAAGGGCGACAAAGGCTGGCGGATGCGGCGCGACCTCACTGTGTGGGTGACCGACTGGGACGAAGAGCGGGAAAAAGCCCGCCTAGCTCGCGGGGAGCGCGCCATGACGCGTGAAGAGCGGTTCGGACCCGACTATGATGAGCAATAGCCATGCCGCTCGCTGCCTCCACACCTGAAAAAGGCTCGCCGCCCTCGAGCTACGCAGCCTACGGCGTCGTCCAGGGCGAGCCTGGTGCCATGGCGCGCATGGCAGCCCTCACAGCGCTGCGCTCTTTCGTCATCCTGCCAGGCGCCGCTCTCGCAGGCATACGCGGCCCGCAGCTGCTCAAGACGGCCGCCTATGCTTCTGTAGGGATCAGCGTCCTCACGCTCGTGCTCGCGGCCCTGACGACTCGCAAGGAGAGCGGGCTCGACGGCTTCTCAGGGTGGAAGCGCGTCAGCCGCTGGCAGCGGCCGTGACGGTCTCCCGAGAGAACGTCGCCTTCTTTGACCGCTACACGCCCCTGCACATGGTTTCTGGCGTCGCTTTGGGGCGCCTTGGGCTGCCTTGGTGGGGCGCTCTGGCGATCGCTGTGGCGTGGGAGGTCGCCGAACCGTCCCTGAAGCGGTCTCCCGTGTGGCGCAAGCGCTTCCCCAACCCGACCATCGACTCGTTCGGCAACAAGTCCGGCGACGTCGCTGCGCTCATGGGCACATGGTATCTGGCGCGGCGGCGCTGAGCTGAGCTCGCCGCAGGAGCAGCGCGCAGGCGGCTGCCCTCCGCGACGTGTGACCCTGGGAGCCCTTCTCCGAGTCCAGCTCCCAGTACCAACGTCGGGGCTTGCCGAAGCGGTGGATCATCCCCACCGGCTCACCGTAGAGCAGCACCCAGTAGTGCCCCTCCGGCGGCTTCGTCCCGCCCGTCCCCTTGCACGGACGACACTTGCCGTAGTTGATGTGCCGGTACTGGGGCAGACGACCGGTGCCCGCGCAGGTGGGACAATCCCCCTTGCGGCTGAACACCAGGTCTTCGGCGCCGGCGTTCAGGAGCCGCGCCCGGGAAGGAGGATCTTGCTCTGCTGGGCGCGCTGCTGCGCCGCCTGCTGCATGAGCATCTCGATCTGCTGTCGCCGGCGCGCGCCGTGCGCCTGCGCGAGCGGCGCCGGATGCGTCCACTTCCGAGTCGAACCCCAGCGGCGGCTCAAGATGCGCGGAGCCGAGCTGGATGACGAGCTTCCATGGCTTTTTCTCGAGCTCTGCAGGGGGGTGAATGAGACCCTGACTGGCGTTGCGCTGCGCGGCCTTCTGCTCCTTTGCGAGGGCGTTCTCTCGCTCTTCGCTCAGCACGCGGAAGATCGTGCCGGGCCCGAGCTGGTAGATGTACTCCACCTCGCCGCCGAACATGCTCTCCTCCTTGCGAAGCAGCGAGCCGCTCTCGAGCGAGTCCTTCACCAGGTCGACCCCTTCTTCGTAGGTCTCCACGTTGAAGGGTGGGTGCTGCGTTCCCTGCGTCACCAAAATGACCTTGAATCCCATGTCCGTGCCTCACTTCCCGTCGTCGATGACCTCGAACTCGGCATCGATGATCTCCCCCGTCCCGCCTGCGGGCCGCACGGGGGCGTTGACTGCGTTGTCGATGGCTGCGGCCGCCATTGCGCCGGCTGCGCCAAACACCTTGTTCCAGTCCAGGGGTCGCCTGGCCTTCTTCTTCAGCGCGCCGGCCTTCGCCAACGTCTCTACTCTCGCGACCACGAGCTCGAGGTCGTCACTCGCCTTCGTGTAGGCCTTCTTGGCGACGTCCACCGTCTCGGCCTTGGCCTTCTTGCTGTCGAGGAGGCGTCGCAGCTTGGCGCGAGCTTTCGCCCAGCGTCGCGCCGCTGCAACAACCTCCAACCCTAGGTGCGCCATTACAGACCGTGGGTTTTGGCGACGCCTAAGATGTCTTCGATTTCACCTGCGGTGAGCTGCCCTCCGGCCTGCAACTTCTTGGCTGCCATGACGACCACGTTGCGCTCTTCAGGCGCCAGGACATGCACGCTCTTCGCGAGCTTGTTCATGATCGCGCGCATGTCCACCGGCTTGTCGAAGCTCGCGGTGTTGTGCTGCGCCTGCTGGAAGTTGTTGTAGATCTGGCGGATACGCTGGATGTTGTGTTGCGAAAGCGCTCCCCCAGTCTCGGCCGTGTAGGCGCAACCCTGCAGGAACTCCTGTTCCTCCGCGGGCAGCATCATCTGCACGGCCTCGAGCTCGCGGAGCACGTCAACGATTGGCTGGTGCTCGAACATCGCTATCTCCCTCTCTCATGCACGCCGAAGTGTACCCTCTGACGTTCCTTCGTTGGGCGGACCACCGTTCATGTGGGACCCAAACCCGCGCTGTTGCAGGCAAGGAGGGCATACCACGCGCTCGGAGTTGCCCGTGTTGTTCTCACAGCCCTCGTTCTGGCAGAGAGGGCCGTACTTGCTCTCCCATTGGCTTTGCGCCGGTGCTGCGGCGTCCGCGTCTTCATCCCGGACGACCCGCTCTTCTTCTGCCGGGCCCGGGTCCGGTACCGCCGCCACGGGAGGGTTCACCTTGTCGACGAAGGCCGCAGCCTGAGCCAGTGCTTCGTCCGAAGGTGCGGTCTCAGGTGAGGGTAGCCAAGAGCTCACAGGCGAGGGGGCGGGCACCGGCGCTGCCAGGTCTTGGGTGCTGCGCTTTGCGCCCTGTCGCTGCTTGGCGATCTGCAGCAACACCCAGTAGCCCACGAAGTCGAAGAGCACGTCCTCGTCGCCCGCGTCGCCTTTGATCAGGCGGTTGAGCTTGTCATCCATGCGAACAAGGATTTGTTCAACCAAGTCGGACTTGGCCAGGACACGCATCGGCGCGAGCGCAGAGTCGCCGTAGGCGATGTTCTTGTGCATCAGCTCTTCGGCCAACGCATTCGTGATGGCCCAGATCTCATGGCCGCTTGAAGCCTGGTCTGCGAGACGCCGCAAGTTTTCGAGCTCTTTGTGCTCGACGCTCATGATCCTTCCGCCTCTTCTCCGTCCTCATCCATCATCTCTTCAAGCGTGTCGAGAAGTGCTGTCTGGGCGAAGCTCAGTGAGCGAAACGCCACGACGATGTTCCCCTTGGATCCTGCCTCCAGCAGCGTCAAGACCTTCTCGGCGAGCTCTTCCGCC
>JBDGYO010000009.1:0-18332 GCA_039584015.1 Gemmatimonadota bacterium
CCCGAGGGTCAGGCTCCAGCCGAACGTCTCGCTCGGCGTGTCCTGGAACGACATCAGGATCGTCTGGTCAAACACCTTGTTCACCAGCTCGGCCCGGATGATGTAGCCGTCGGGGAACTCGGTCGAGCTCTTCGGGAAGATCGTCAGCCGCTGATCGTTGGCGAAGTCGAGACCCACGAGGTAGCGGACGTCCCACCACGGGAACGGATCCCAGTCCAACTGGATGTTCCCCGTGTAGCGGTCCACGTTGGCCGTGTTGGGCAGCTCGTTGGCCACCCAGAACGGGTTGTCGTAGCCGCGGCCGCGCACGAGCTCCGTCGGGTTGGGATAGCGATAGGAGCGATGCAGCCCCGTCGCCGAATCGATGTACGGCAGGTTGTTGAACTCCGGCGGCGTGCGGAACCCACCCAGCAGCATGCCGCTGATGTTCGAGCCCTGCTGCACCATGTCACCATCGCTGGTCGTGTACGCGAAGTTCCCCTCGATGTTCAGGTTATCGAGGAAGTCATGCGCGCCCTTGAGCCGCGTGGTGAACCGCTTGTAGTTCGAGTTCCCCTCGATGGTGCCGTCCTGATACAGATAGCCCAACGAGAGGAAGTACGTGGTGCGATCCGTCCCGCCCGCGAGACTCAGCGAGTTGTCCGAGCGGACCCCCGTGCCGAACATCTCGTTGGCGTGGTCGTAGATCGGCGTGCCCGCCGCCAGCTGGGGACCCCAGCTCACCGACGACGTCGGCGAAATGTTGTTGTTGGGATCGCTCGGATCACCGGCCGGGTCTGCGAGACCCTGCGACCAGCCGGTCTGCAGGTTCGGGACCTGGTTGATGTTGTCGAACGCCAGCGAGCTCCGCAGGGTCACCTGCGTGGAGTTCCGCTGCCCCGACTTGGTCGTGATCATCACGACACCGTTGGTGGCGCGCGACCCGTACAGCCCGGCCGCCGCGGCCCCCTTCAGAATCTCGATGCTCTCGATGTCGTCAGGGTTGATGTCGGCCAGCCGGTTCTGGGTCGCCACACCCCAGAGGCTGCCCTGGCCCACTTCCACCGAGCCCGACCCCTCGACCGAGTACGACTCGTTGGTCACCATCACGCCGTCGACCACGATCAGTGGCTGCGTGCCGCCGGCGATCGACTTGGAGCCGCGAATCCGGATGTACGCTCCGCCACCCGGGTCGCCCGTGGAGCTCGTGACCTCCACGTTGGGCGCCTTCCCCGCCATCGCGGCGACCAGGTTCGTCTCGGACTTGGACGCCGAAATGTCCTCGGCCCGAATCGAACTGATCGTCGTGGCGAGCTTCGCGCGCTCCTCCCGCAGGCCCTGGCCGGTCACGACGACCGCTTCCAGGAGGAACGGGTCTGCGGCGAGTGTGAAGTTCTGCGTCAGCGCGCCGCCGGGCACGAGCGCCACCGTCACGGTCTGCGCCCGCAGACCGATCCGGCGAGCGACGAGCACCACGCTGGTCTGGCCGGCCATGCGGGCGGCCGGCACGAACAACTGATACGTGCCGTCCTCGCCCGTCGTGGTGGCCAGCTGCAAGCTCTGGATCAGGACCTGTGCCACGTCCACCGGGAACCCAGCCTCGTCCACCACCGACCCGGTGATGGTCATCTGAGCCTGGGCAGCCGGAGCTGCGGCCAGCAGGAGGACCGCCGCGGCCAGGAGACCGCCGAGGCGATGCCGCCCGACCGAGGCCCGATCCAACAGGCCTCGCACGAAACCTGATTTCATGACGCCACCTCCTTAATGGTGGTTATGCGTGAGACGCTGCGACGTATGCAGCGAGGCAAGGATAGGGGCATCACGATGCAAGACCGGTGGAATACCGGTGAGGAGCGCCTGAGGTTTTTCTGAAAAGCGAACTGGTCAGTCAGGAATTGTCCGCTGTAGTGGTCAACTGCTCACCACCCACGCGCCGACTGCATTGTGAAACAAACCACGACGTTTCCTTACAATCACGCGTGCAACCAGTTGCAACTTCTGCCGCGGCTCAGTGGTCTAATAGAAGGAGGAGGCAGGCAACCCGACCCTCTACATCTACCGGGAAGCCATGACACCGCGCGACGACTTTCGGTTGGGTGACGTGGTGGTGCAGCCCTCGTTGCATCGGCTCAAGGGGGCGAGGGGATCCGTCCGCTTGCAGCCCAAAGCCATGCACGTGCTCCTGGCGTTGGTGAACGCGGGCCGCAAAGTCCTGTCGCGCGATGACATCATCCTGCAGGTGTGGGGCGTGGAGTTCGCGACCGACGACCTGCTCTCCCGCGCGATCTCCGATCTGCGCAAAGCGCTGGGTGACGATCCCAAGGCGCCCTCGTACATCGAGACGATCCCAACGGTGGGCTATCGCCTGATCGCGCCGATCCGGCCGATCGGGCCGCGTGATATCACCGGCGAGTTTGTCGTACGAAGGCGCCCGTCCCGGTCCGTCGTGGGAACCGCGACGGTAGCCGGGGCCGCCCTGCTCATTATCTCCGTGGCCGGCGTGGGAACCATCATTAGTCGTGGTGCGAAGCCGCCGCCGCAGCCGCGGCCTCTGCTGAGTGCACCCGGCATCGAGGTGACGCCGGAGTTCTCACCCGACGGCCAGCGCATCGTGTACACGTGGCACGGACGGGATCGCGCGCGGCACGACCTGTTCGTCACGGCGGTCAGGGCGCCCAGCACGCCGGAGCGCATCGCGGACGGTCCCGCGTTCAGTCCGACGTGGTCACCCGACGGCGCCCGCATCGCGTTCGTCCGACACTCCATGCAGTCAGGTGAGTGCTCGATTCGCGTCGTCGAGCTCGCCGGTGGTCCCGAAACCGAGCTGGCGGAATGCTCGGGCAAGGTCCAGAAGCTCCGCTGGGCACCCGACGGCACGTGGCTCGTCGCCGCGATCACACCCGAGCGTGGCGTGGCAGCGGCGCTGTTCAGAATCTCCCTGACCGGACACGGCGTCACACAGCTCACCACACCACCCGACTCCACGGCGGGCGACGACTTCCCGGCGTTCTCCCCGGACGGGCGCTTTCTGGCCTTTGCTCGCTGGACGCGTACCGAGACCGCCAAGCTCGTGACGCTCGAACTCGAGTCCGGGGACACCCGATGTCTCGGTCCCGACGACGCGGACATCCACGGCGTCGACTGGGCGCCCGACGGGCGCGGTATCATGTTCGCCGCACGGTTGGGCGCGAGGAACGGGATCTGGGAGATGCCGCTCGGCGGCGGCGAGCCCGAGTGGGTGGCAGGTGGCGAGCTCGCGCCGCACATGCTGGACGTCGATCCCACATCCGGAGCGTTGGTGTATACCGCGATCGTGCGGGAGCGCAACATCTGGCGCTACGCCGTCGACCGAGACTCGCGCGCGCTCACCGATCCGGTACAGCTCGTCAGCTCCACGCGGGTGGACTACCGGCCGCGCCTCTCGCCCGACGGTAGCCAGCTGGCGTTCGTCTCCAATCGGACGGGCGAGTTCGAGCTCTGGTTGAGCGACGCCGATGGTAACGACGCCGTACAGCTCACTACCTTGGGAGCGCATCGCATCGGACCCCTGCGGTGGTCGCACGACGGGTCACGCGTTGCGTTCAGTGTGGAACTCGGTGTGAGCCGGGACGTGCACGTGCTGGAGGTGGCGACGCGGCGCGTCATCCAGCGCACGACGCACCCCTCGGGGGATCAGCTGCCCAGCTGGTCGGCGGACGACCGGTGGATCTACTTCGGCTCCGAACGCAGTGGGGACTGGGAGATCTGGCGCATGCCGGCGGACTCGGGGGAGGCAATCCCCGTTACGCGTTCGGGCGGCTTCGGAGCCATCGAAGGCCCGGATGGCCGACTGTATTTCACCAAGTGGGGTGTCGACGGGTTGTGGCGGATGCGGCCCGGGGAGCCCGACGCGGAGCTGGTGGTTGACAGCATGCCATACACCCCGCCGGGCAACTGGGTGCTGGATGACGGAGGCGTGATCTTCGCCGCCCAGGCCACGGCAGAGATGCAGATGAACCTCATTCGGCACGATTTCGCGAGCGACGAGGCGCAGACGCTCGCCGTCATCGGCGTCGATCCCTGGCGCACCACCGGTGTCGACCTCTCCTTTGACGGCCGCTACCTGTACTTCACACAGCTCGACCGGCTCGAGGGCGACCTCATGATCGTCGACCCTCGTTAGGCCCAAGCGCGACGCTCCGAAACCCCGGCGCATCCTCCATCGTAAAGGCCCCATGGGACCCCATATGAGGGAACTCGGGGTGCGCATTCGCGCGCTCGCCCGGCGCCAGCCAAAGGCCCTGCTCGCCGTGGCTGCGTTCCTGCTCGTCGCCGTGGGCGGAACAGTCTCCGTCTCACTCGAAGCGCTCGTCCGGGCGCGGCTCGACGACGACCTCCTCCGGGCGCCCACCCGGTTCTACGCCCGCCCCCTCGTATTTCAACCTGGCATGGCCATCGACCCGGCGCGGGTCGAGCGCACGCTTGAGCGGCTGGGCTACCGCAGGGTGCGCCGCCGGGACGTGGAGCCCGGGGAGTACTACCGCGGCTCCTCCACGTGGCACATTGGGCGCCGGGCGTTTCGACACTACGATCGCCTCGACCCGGGCGGTCTCGCGACCGTGCGCATGGACCGGCGAGGACGCGTGCGGGATCTCCGGGACGAGCGGGGGGATCGCGTCCCCTACGTGGCGCTGGAGCCGGAACTGCTGCGGAGCGCCTACGGCACGCTCCACGAGGAACGGTCCCCGGTTCCGCTCGACGACGTCCCGCACCACCTGGTGGAAGCCATCCTCACCATCGAGGACCAACGCTTCTTCGGGCACTCTGGGCTCGACTTGCGGCGCATCGTGGGAGCCACACTCGCAAACCTCCGCGCCGGCCACATCGTGGAGGGTGCCAGCACGCTGACCCAGCAGCTGGCCAAGAACCTGTACCTCTCGGCCCGGCGCACGCCCACACGAAAGCTGCGCGAATTGGCGATGGCCGTGGTGCTCGAGGCACGCCACTCGAAAGGGCAGATCCTCGAGGCATATCTCAATGAGGTGTACCTGGGACAGAACGGGGCGTTCGAGATCCACGGGGTGGGCCAGGCGGCGCAGCACTACTTCGGCAAGGATGTGAGCCAACTCGAGGTCGCCGAGGCAGCGTTGCTCGCCGGAATCATCCGCGGACCGAGCCTGTACTCGCCGTTCCGGCATCCCCAGCGCGCCACCGAGCGACGCGATCTCGTGCTGCGACTCATGCACGAGCGCGGCGTGCTCACCGAGCCGGCCTATCGGCAGGCAGAACGGGCGCCTCTCGGCCTGCGCCGGCGACCGCAGCGTGCCCGCGCGGGCCGCTACTTCGTGGACTACGCGGCGGAGCAGCTGCGGGCGCGCCACGGCAACGACGTCCTCACCGGCGGGCTCTCGGTCTTCACCACGCTGGACGCGGGGCTGCAACAGCTGGCCGAGGAGGCGGTGCGGGAGGGGCTCGCACGGCTGGAGGCGGAGGCGTCGTACCTGACCGATGGCGAGCCATTGCAGGCGGCGCTGGTCGCGCTCGATCCCCGCAGCGGCGAGGTTCTCGCCTTGGTCGGTGGCCGTGACTACGGAGCCTCGCAGTTCAATCGGGCTGTGTACGCCCACCGCCAGCCGGGCAGCTCGTTCAAGCCAGTCGTGGCGTTGACGGCACTCGCACGGCAGGGCGAGGACGACGAGCGGGACGGGCCACCATTCACCCTCGCGACGCTGCTGGACGACGAGCCGCTCTCGGTCGAGACGCCGGCAGGCCTGTGGCAGCCGGTCAACTACGACGGTCGCTTCCGTGGACCGCTCACGTTGCGAGAGGCGCTGGAGCGCTCGCTCAACGTCCCGTTCGCGCGGCTGGGGCTGGCGGTGGGTCCCGAGCGCATCGTGCAGACCGCCCGGCGACTCGGCATCGAGAGCCGGCTCAACCCATACCCCAGCATCGCGCTCGGCGCGTTCGAGGTCACCCCGCTGGAACTCACCCGGGCCTACGGCGTGCTGGCGGCGGGGGGATACCGCGCAGAGCCTCACGTCACGCTGGGCGTGCTGACTCCAGCGAGTGAGATCCTCGAGCGGCAGGAGCTCAGGCGCGAGCGGGCTTACAGCGCGGCCGAAGCCTACTTGGTGACGTCGGCGCTGCGCGGTGCCGTGGAGCGTGGCACGGGGCGCGGGCTGCGCCGCTTCGGGTTCCGCGGGGTCGTGGCGGCGAAATCGGGAACGACGAACGACTTTCGCGACGCCTGGTTCATCGGCTACACGCCGACACTGGTGGTGGGAGTCTGGGTAGGATTCGACGACGGGAGGAGCATCGGGCTCCCGGGCTCGCGGGCGGCCCTTCCGATCTTCGCCCGGTTCCTACGAGGCGCCGTCGCGCCGTACGAGCGAGTCGAGTTCGAGCGCCCGTGGGACGTCGAGATCGTGGAAGTAAACCGGGAATCCGGCCTGCGGGCCGGCTGGGGCTGCCGCGGCGAGCCGGAGGTGTTCCTCAGGGGCACCGCGCCGCAGGAGACATGCTCGCCGTACCACGTCTCACCCCGGCGGGACATCGCACGGCTGCTGCGGAATCTGCGGCGGCCGAGTCGGAGGGGGAACTAGGGGGGGGCGCTATGCGCGCCCCTAGAACCTCGGACCCCGTCGCGACTGGGATCCGCCACCCCCGTTGTCGCCGTCGTTCCCGCCCGATCCACCCGCCGAGAACGCGCTGCCGATGATCACGGCGGCCGCCACGCCCCCCACGACCATCGCTACCGACAGCGGCACGTTGATTTGCTTGGCCTCGAGGGAGCGGATGTTGGCCTCATCGACCTCCACCGTCTCGCCTTGGGCACGGTGCTCGAAGCCCGTGTTCGAACGCAGCCAGAACGCCGAGAGCACCACCTCGCCGTTGTCCCACTCGGCCAGCTCGCCGTTGATCTGCACCACGCCCTCGGCCGTAATGTGCTGGAGCCGCACGCGGTCGGGCTCGTTCAGATGGACCCGCACCTGTTTCCCCGGCTCCGGCCGGATCTCGTCCGCTCCCACCGGCTTGTAGCTGTAGCAGCCCGTGGCAGCGGGTGTCATGCACGCCAGCACAACGGCGGCGATCGTTCGCGAAGGTTTCATAGCATCTCCTACACCACAATTATAACCGAGTGCCCGCCGGCCAGCCTAGCCCCGCCCCATCTCCCGGCAACGACCGGGCCGCGGCTTGACGCCGGGCAACCCTCGATGGTAGTTGCAGTTGTCCGAGGCCAGCGTACCTGCACCGGAGCCACCACCATGCCGCGACCGATCACCCTGTTGTTGGGCCTGCTCCTCATCACCCCCCTGTCCGCCCAGGAGGACAACAAGGCGGACCACCCACGCGTGCAGGAGGCGCTCCACCTGCTCGACGTCTGGGTGGATGCGCAGCGGGCATACGAGCAGATCCCCGGCGTCTCCATGGCCGTCGAGCACGACCAGGAGTTGCTCTGGAGCAAGGGCTTCGGCCATGCGGATCGCGAGCGCCAAAGCCCGGCGACCCCGCAGACCATGTACTCCATCTGCTCCATCTCGAAGCTGTTCACATCGGTGGGGATAATGCAGCTGCGCGACCAGGGGCGCCTTCGGCTGGATGATCCGGTGGGCGACCACCTCTCCTGGTTCACCATCCAGGACGCCTATCCCGACGCCCCACCGGTGACGATCGAGGGTATTCTGACCCATTCCTCGGGATTGCCGCGGGAATCGGACTACCCTTACTGGTCCGCGCCCGATTTCTCCTTCCCGACGCACGACCAGATCGTCGAGCGGCTGCCCGAGCAGAAGGAACTGTATCCGGGTGCCACCTGGTACCAGTACTCGAACCTGGGACTCACGCTGGCCGGGGAGATCGTAGGTACGCTCTCCGGCGAGGCGTACGATAGCTACATCCGCCGCAACATCCTGGAGCCGCTCGGCATGGACGACACGAACCCGGAGATGCCACCCGGCGAGTACGGCCGGCGGCTGGCGAGCGGGTACACGGCGATCACGCGCGACGGCACCCGCGAGAAGGTCGCGGAGTGGGCACCACGCGCCGTCGCTCCGGCGATGGGCTTCGCCTCGACCGTCGAGGACCTTGCCAAGTTTGCCTCCTGGCAGTTCCGAGTGCTGCACCACGGCGCCGACGAGGTCCTCGCCCGCAACACACTCCGCGAGATGCAGCGCGTGCACTGGTTGGACCCCGACTGGTCGCCCGCTCGCGGGCTCGGTTTCGGGGCCTGGCGCAGCAACAACAAGACGTTCGTGGGCCACGGGGGGAGCTGCCCAGGGTATCGCTCTCAGTTCACCCTTCAGGTGGACACCAAGATCGCCACGATATTCATGTCGAATGCGAGCGGCGTGAACGCCGGCCGGTTCACCCAGCGGGGCCAGGACATCATGGCACCGGCCCTCTCGGCTGCCGACGAAGACGCCGACAAGGCCAAGCAACTCGACCCGGCGTTCGAGAAGTACCTGGGCACCTATAGCCAGCTGCCGTGGGGCGGCGAGTCGGCGGTGATTCCCTGGAAGGGGAAGCTCAGTGTGGTCTCTCTCCCTACCACCGACCCGCTCGATGCGATGATGCACCTTGAGCACGTCGAGGGAGACACGTTCCGCCGCAAACGGGACGATGGGTCGCTGGGTGAGGAGATCCGCTTCGAAGTGGACGACACCGGCAGTGTCGTGCGCATGTGGCGCCACAGCAACTTCAGCCCGAAGGTGCGGTGAGGAGGCTCGGACCGCTCCTTCTGCTCGCGCTTCTCCCGTCGGGCGGCGCAGCGCAGCAAGCGGACGCGCCGCCCGACGGCTCCACCCTCTCCATCGCCCTCGTGACCATGGGACCCGGAACGCGTGTGTGGGAGCGCTTCGGCCACAACGCGCTGTGGGTACGCGATACGGCCAGCGGCTTCGACCGCGTCTACAACTACGGCATGTTCAGCTTCCAGCAGGAGGGGTACGTCCAGCGCTTCCTGCAGGGTCGGCTGCTGTACTGGATGATGGGCTTCGAGTCGCCCAGGCACTTCGGCGCCTACGTGGCGGCGGACCGCTCCCTCTGGGTGCAGGAACTGAACCTCACCCCCGAGCAGCGCGCGGAGCTCGCGGCATTCCTGGAATGGAACGACACGCCGGAGAACCGCTTCTACCGCTATGACTACTACCTCGATAACTGCTCCACCCGCATCCGCGATGCCATCGACCAGGTCATCGGAGACCGGATACACGAGCTCACGGCGACCGAAGCATCCGGCACCACGTTCCGCTTCCATACGCAACGCCTCGTGGCCGAAGACATCGCCGCCTCCACCGGACTACTGCTCGGACTGGGTCCGTTCGTGGACCGGCCGATCTCACGGTGGGAGGAGATGTTCCTGCCACTGAAGGTGCGGGAGTACCTGCGCGACGTCACCGTGCTGGACGGCGATGGTCGTGAGGTGCCGCTCGTGAGCGCCGAGCACACCCTCTACCTCAGCACTGCCGCGCCGGAGCGTGACGCGCCGCCCTTTCGAGTTCATTGGTACCTGCTCGTGGGGCTCGTGCTGGCGGGGGCGGTGGCGGCGGGTGGGCTGCGAGCCAACGCTCCCCGAGCCGCCGCCGTCGCATCGGCCATCGTCGCCATCTCGTGGGTGATTGTCACGGGCATTGCCGGAGCGGTGCTTGCCGGCCTGTGGTTCCTCACCGACCACACCGCCGCGTACTGGAACGAGAACCTGTTCTTCTACAACCCGCTGGCGCTGCCGCTCGTGGTGCTCCTCCCCCTGGTGCTGTTCGGGGTGCACCGAGCGGCCAAGCCGGCGGCGGTCTTCACGGCGGCGGTCGCGAGCTTCACCGCCCTCGGTTTCGTACTCCAGCCGCTGCTCCCGCAGGTGAATGGCGACCTCGTCGCGCTGGCCACGCCGCCGAACATCGCGCTGGCGTGGCTCGTGCTGCGACGGGGGGCATCGCCGACCTGAATCGCGGGTAGGGTCGCATCGCGATGAGCGCCGAGCATCGCTCCTTCCTGCATCGTCATCTCACGTCGATTCTTGCAGGCGCGCTCGTCACGGTGGTTGCAGTAGCGGTGCTCTCACCCCCCTCGGCGCGCCCACCGGCACAACCGCGGGTCGTGGGCCGGGCGCTCACCACGTTCGGAGATGCCCGTCAGGTGGCGCTCTCGTCCGACGGATCCCAAATCGCCTACCTGACGCACCGCGGAACTGCGTTGATGGCACGGCGGCTGCCGGATGGTCCGACCCTCGAGCTGGCACGCGGAACCACTGCGCTGGGGCCGCCCCGCTGGCATCCGGACGGCTCCGCCCTGCTCTACGCTTGCCCGCTACCCCACACCCTCTGTCGCATCTCTGATGTCGGAGGCGACGTCGATACGATCGCCGTAAGGGGCGGCGGCGACATCACGGCGTATGGCTTCGCGCCCGACGGAGCCTACCTGGTCGCGACGGCGGTGGGTCCCTGGATCTACCGCGGATCGAGACCCCAGTCACTGACGCAGGTGGGGAAGGACTCGGTCACGGCCGAGGGCGCCGTAATCGACCTGCGCGGCGCGTTGGATTGGGTTGTTGGTCTTGCCGCCGCGCCCGAGGGCTCTGACGTCGCGTACCGGGGGATCGACTACGATGGCCGCGGCGTCATTGCACTCTTCACCGCAGGGAATGCGCGGCACCGGATCGTGGAGCGGGACCTACGCGAAGGCTACAACCTCGGCAGCCCAACGTCAGGCCACCTCGCGTGGACCAGCAACCAGTTCCTCCATTACTCCCGGGTGGTCAGGGATGGTCGCGCGATCACGCGGATTCCCGTCGACGATCGCAGGACCGAACCGGTCGACCTGATCGGCGATCTACCCGGCAACCTGAGCTTCGACCTCTCTCCCGACGGAACCGTCCTGCTGTATGCCGGCGGCGCCAGCCGACGGCGCCCCTACCTGTTCGGTGCGAGGGGACGCGCCGGCGCCGTGCCGCTCCCCTTCGGCGACCCGACTTGGTCGTACGGCAGTGCAGCGATATCGCCCACCGGAGACGTCGTGGCCTATGTCGGCACGAGCCCGACGGGCGTGAGCGACGTGCTCCTGCGGCCGCTCACCGGCGGAGCGGAGCGGCAGATAACGTTCGATCGTCACCCCAAGCGCGGGCTCAGTTGGTCACCGGGGGGTGACCGCATCGCCATGCTCTCCGAGACGGGCCGCGGGCCCTGGCTGATGACGGTCGACATCGGCTCCCAGCGTCTGCGGCGTCTCGGCAACGAGCCGGCCCACCCGTACGGCCAGCCCGCCTGGTCGCCTGACGGACGCCACATACTCTACCGGCCGCTCCACGGTAGCGGGCTCCTGCTAGTGGACGCCCAGACGGGTAACGCGTTGAGGGTGGTGCCGTCCACGGGGGAGCACCATCTCGATGCGGTGTTTGCCCCCGATGGGAAACGCATCGCGGCCGCCCGGTCAGGTCCGGACGGCCACGGCATCTGGATCATCGGCCTGGAGGGTGGCCCGGCGATCCGGCTCACCACCGGGCGCGACCGCCCGCTGCTATGGACCGAGCGGGGGGATCTCTACTTCGTGCGGCAGGACCGTCCCTACCGCGGCACCGAGATATTCCGCCAGTCGGTCGCCGGAGGGAGCGCCGCCCAAGCCCTTCTCCTACCACTCCCGTGTGACGTCGCGGAGGTCGCGATCAGCTCGGACGCCCGCGACGTCGTATGCTCCGTCGACGAGTTCCCGTCGGACGCGTGGATCCTCGACGCGCCCGACCCACGGTGACTCAGCCGCTCAATACTGGCAGATGAGAACGCCGGAGATGAGCCCCGACTCACAGACCTGACCGTCACAGCAGTGATAGCCCTGCAAGTCGTTGTTCTCCAGGTACGACTGGGTACAGTTCTCTCCACTCGACAGGCAGTTCTCACCGCCGCATCCCGACTGCGTTGCCGACAACCCCAGCGCGAATCCGAGGCTCACGATCAACAAAAGCGTCGCAAACCCTACACTACCCTTCTTGAGGCCCTGCTTCAGACGAAGACGCACGAACAGCCTCCTTTCGGCAAGAATCTCCGATGGGACTCGTCCCGCTTCCCGCTCATTTCGGCTGCGGCGCCTGAAGACAGCGTGAAATTCGCGTGAATCGTGCCGAGTGGCGACCCTCACGCGCCTGAAAGGCATCTGTCATCCGAGATCTACGTCTCGGCAAAGCAACCTCCGCACCGTTTCCCCACCTTGGAATCGCACCCTATCGGCTCGGAGGTACCGTATGCTCACCGAACTCCTGGAGTCGAACCCGCGGAAGGATCCGCTGCGCCGGGCCGTCCCCAGCGCGATGATGTCAGTGGCCGTGCACACGGCCGTGATCTGCGGAGCGGTGGCCGTCACGATGCGCCCCCCGACTCCGCCCGTTCCCGTGCCGCTCGATACGATCGCGGTGCTGCCGGAGTTCCCGCAGCAGCAGCGGCCACGTGCGCCCGCGTCGGCACCTGACGTGCCTGGCGCGCTCGCCCAACCGACCTTCGTGATCCCGCCGGTCGAAGTGCCCACGGGCATACCACCGGTGGAGCTGCTTCCGGCTTCGGTACCCGCCAAACCTTGGCCCGTCCGTCGCCAGCTCAGCTGGGGTGATCCGGGCGACACCGCCGGTGTCGGGACGCGCGGCGTGTACCGCGAGCTCGTGGTCGACGAGGCACCGCGACGGATCTCGTCCCCTCCCGTGCGCTATCCACGACTCCTGGAACAGGGCGGGATCAACGGGCTCGTGCTCGTCGAGGTCGTGATCGACACGACCGGGCACCCGGAGCCAAGTTCGTTCCGCGTGCTCGACACGTCCCACCCGGCGTTCGTGGGCGCGGCGCGAGAGCTGGTACAGGGTTCCCTGTATCGACCGGGACGGGTGGCGGGGCGGCCGGTGCGGGTGCTGGTGCAGCTACCGATCGCGTTCCAGGTGCGGCGCGACCGCTAGCGCCACCAAACGACGAGGCCCCGGCACTACGCCGGGGCCTCCGTGATCTCACAACAGGCGATCAAACTGCCGCGTTACGGCATCGCGGCGATCCAGGACCCGTCCTCCATCCACTTCTCTCTCAGCGCCTGGAGGTACCCGGTGCCCTCGAGCGCCCGGTAGTAGTTCTCGACGGCGTTGCGGAACTGGGCATCACCCTTCGGCAGCGCCATGCCGATTGCCTCGATCGTGAGCGGCTCGTCCAGAGTGAGCAGCCCGGCACTCGGATTGCGCAGGACGGACAGCAGACAGATCGGCATGTCAGCTACCAGGGCATCCACCTCGTCCGACATCACCATCTGCACGCCCACATCGTAGTCCTCCACCGCTGTGAACTGCGCGGCCGGGAGGTGGCGCTCGACGAACCGCTGACTGGTAGAGCCCCTGAGCGCCGCCAGCTTGAGATTCGACCGATCGAAGTCCTCGGTCTCCTCGACCGCGGCCAGCGCTCGGGAGTTGGTCAGGATCGACATTCCCGAGAGCATGTACGGACCCACGAACGACACTCGACGAGTCCGCTCGGCCGTGATCGTCATCCCGGAGATGACCATGTCGATCTCGCCCGCCTCCAGGGCGTTCAGCAACTCGCCGAAAGGCCGCGTGATGATGTTCAACTCGGCGTCCATGGCCGCCGCCAGTGCCGTGGCCACGTCCACGTCGATCCCCATGAGGTCGCCCGACCGGTTGTGCATGTTGAAGGGCGGCTGGTTGCCGGACATCCCGACTCGCAGCTCACCCGTCTCCACCACCCGGTCCAGCGTGGGCGAGTCCTGAGCGGCGGCGCTGTTGATACTCGCGAACAGGCCGCCCACGAGGAGCAGGCCCAGCGCAACGATTCGATGTACTCGTGACATTCCATTGCTCCTACTTGGTGTTCGTGACCTCGCCGTTCCCTTCCTCGCCCCGCTCCGAAGGCCGCTATGGTCCGGTCCCAGGGAGCCCACATCAGGTGGCGACGTATTGTAACCCGGGGACCCGGTAACTCAACCCGATGTCCCGATCCTATCTGGCGCCGCGCCGCTCCACGACCGATGACACGAGACTGCGGGGCTTCGCAGTGCATCGTCCGGCTCTACCAGCGGCACGATGAAATCAGGGGTCTCGAGTTCGTGTATGAGCTAGCGAAGCGCAGTTCTTCCAGGGAAGGTTCGAGTCGGTGTGATCGAGCGCCGCAAGCCGTTGTCGTATAGTCACTTACGAGGCCTGATCGAGAGGCACTCCGGGCGTCGCAGCCGCGTGAGTCCCATCACTGTAAAACCACTGCCGCCGCCCCAATCTGCGGTGCGCCCCGCAAGGAACTCTTGACCCAGGGACGATAGTGGCTGTCACACCGCTCTTGCTGGTCTCGATTGCCATCCTGCTGACGGCAGCCGGGTGGTGCATTCACCTGATGTTTCAGCTGCGCGACCGGCAGCTCGCCGTGCTGGGTGGCGTGCTGGGCGTGGTGGCGATCGTCGGGACGATCGTCGTGCTGGCGCCGGGCCTGTCGCGCGGGCTCGAGCTCAGCCTGCAGGCCGTGGACATCGCCACTCTCGGCGTGAGCGTCCTGGCACTCGTCACCGTGATCGTCCTCAGTCGTACCGTGTCGAGCTCTAGCGGGTCCGGCGACGCGTTCTACGACCCAGCTACAGGACTCCCGAATCGCGCGCACTTCCTGAGCTTGCTGGAGCGGTCCACGCGGCGCGCCGAGCGGCAACATGCACCGAGTCTCGCGGTTCTCGTCGTCGGCCTCGACCGGTTCAAGCTCATCAACGAGACCCTGGGGCACGCCGCCGGCGACCAGATGTTGGTCGCCGTAGCGCGCCGGCTGCTCACCTGTTTGCGGCCCGGCGACGTGGTGGCACGCATGGGTGGCGACGAGTTCGGCATCCTGCTCGCCCAGATCAGGGACAGCAGCGACGCTATCCGGGTCGCGAAACGTGTGCAGGCGGTGCTCAAGACTCCCTACGGGCTCGGCGGACGCGAGCTGCCAACCTCCGCGAGCATCGGCATCGTCACGGACGAGACGTCGTACGACGCGGGGACGCTCGTACGCGACGCCGGCACGGCCATGGACCGCGCGAAAGCCCACGGCAGAGATCGCTACGAGCTGTTCGACGAAACGATGCACGCCCGGGCCCTGGCACTGATCCGGCTCGAAACGGACCTGCGGCTGGCCATCGACCACGAGCAGCTGCGACTCTACTTCCAGCCTGTCGTCTCGCTGGAGACCAGCCGCATCACCGGCTTCGAAGCCCTGGTGCGCTGGGACCATCCGGTGCAGGGCCTGCTCCAACCCAGCCACTTCATCTCGCTCGCCGAGGAGAGCGGCCTCATCATTCCGCTCGGCTGGTGGGTGTTGGAGGAGGCGTGCCACCAGATGTCCAGGTGGCTCGAGCAGTTCACGGAGATGCCCGAGCTCTCCGTCAGCGTAAACCTCTCGCCCAAGCAGTTCCAGCAGAGCCATCTCGTGGAGCGGGTGAAGGAGACGGTGGAGCAGAGCGGGTTCGACTTCCACCGCCTGCGCTTCGAGATCACCGAGGGCGTGCTCATGGAGGAAGTGGACGTCAGCGTGGAGACGATCAAGGAGCTACGTGCGCTCGGCATCCAGGTGAACATCGATGACTTCGGGACGGGATACTCGTCGCTGAGCTACCTGCAACAGCTCCCCATCGACACCCTCAAGATCGACCGCTCCTTCGTAACCGACCTCGACGTGGCCGGGCAGAAGCCCCAGGTCATCCAGGCCATCGTGGGGCTGGCCCGCGACCTCGGCATCAATGTCGTGGCCGAGGGCGTCGAAACACAGGAGCAATCGGCCCGGCTCAAGTTCCTCAAGTGCGACGAGGGACAGGGCTTCCTGTACTCCGAACCAGTGGACGGCGACACCGCGACACAGTTGCTCCAAGCGCAACTCGACCAGTAGCGCTCCCACCGCTAGCTTCTCTCCATCGTGAGCCTCTCCCCACGCGTGCGTTCGCCCGCGTCGACCACCTGTACGGTCGCAGGCGTCGTTCTGATCCTGGTCGGCGGGCTGCTCGGCTACGGTACGAGAGCCGCCTTTGACTCGACGGCGTTCGCTGACCGCGCCGCGCAAAGCCTCGCCGATCCGCGCGTGGCCTCGTTCGTGGCACAGCGTGTGACGGACGCGGTCATCGAGCAGGGCCGCGATCTCATCCCGTTTCGTCCGATCATTCTCGCGACGACGCAGTCCATCGTGTCATCCGCGCCGTTCCGCGCAGTCGTGCGCCGCAGCGTACGGGAGAGCCACGAGCTCGTCCTGACGCAGGGCGGTCAAGACATCTTGCTCACGCTGTCCGACGTCGGCGCGATTCTGCGGAGCGCACTCGCGCCGCGCCCGGACATCGCCGAGAGGCTCCCTCCAGAAGTGCTCGCGGTGATCGGCTCGCTGGAAGAGGCGCCGTTCGCGGAGCCCCTCGCCGAGCTACTGCGTTTTGGTCAGCGAGCCTCGAGCCAAGCTCTCCTGGTACTCGTGCTCGGGGTCCTGTTCCTCGGACTGGGCGTGGTACTCGCACCGGGCCGGAGAGCGGCGGTCCTGCGGACCGGGCTCGCCCTGACTGGAGCGGCGGCTCTCATCCTCCTGGTCGTGCAGCTGGGGGGCCCCGTACTCAAGGCGCTCGCCGCGGACGCCGCAACGGGAGCCGCCCTGGCGGGGTTGTGGGACAGCTTCACGGCCGGATTGTGGTCGAGCGCCCTAGGCCTTGGCGTGTTCGGCCTGGCACTGGCTGCGGCGTCCACGGCGTTCGTTCAAGAGCTCCAGCTCCACGCGGTGACCCACACGGTCCGCCTCGCGCTCTGGAGTCCCCAGGCGGGCCCCTGGGCGAAGCTGGCACGGGCCCTGGCGCTGATCCTGGCCGGGACGCTCGCCGTCACGCGACCGCTGGCTGCGGTGAAACTGGGACTGTTCATCGCGGGCAGCGCGCTGTTGTTCGTGGGCCTCACGGACCTGTTCCGGGTGCTGCTGCCGCTGGAGGCCGCGGCGCCGGCGGACGCTGCTCCATCGGTACGGGTGGCATCCGGGCGGCGGCGTACGCTGCGGGTCGCGCTGGTGAGCATACTCGCCGTGGCACTCCCCATCGCGGCCGCCGTCATGCTCACGCGCGGTGGGCCACCAATCGTTGTCCCCTTCCAGGCCAGCGCGTGCAACGGCCAGCGCACTCTGTGTGACCGGCCGCTCGACGAGGTCGTCTTCCCGGCGACACACAACTCGATGTCCGCAGCGGATCACGCGACCTGGATGTTCGCGAATCATGAAGCAGGGATCATGGCCCAACTCGAGGATGGCGTTCGCGGCCTCCTGATCGATGTCTATCCGGGGATCCGGGTAGGGAACGCGGTCAAGACCGATATCGAGGAAGGAGAGCTGGTACAGGAGAAGTACGAGGCGATGCTCGGCCCGAGCGGCTTCGACGCGGCGATCCGCATCCGCAACCGCATGATCGGCGGCACAGAAGGTACCCCGGCGCTCTACCTCTGCCACGGACTGTGCGAGCTAGGCGCCAACCCGTTGGTCCCTCTGCTGCGAAGCATCCGCGAGTTCCTGATCCTCCATCCCGGCGAGGTGCTGATCATCATCATCGAGGACGCGGTGGCACCGGCGGAGATCGAGGCGGCGTTCCAGTCGAGTGGGCTGGTGGACTTCGTTTACCGCGGAGATCCTGCTCCGCCCTGGCCGACACTGAGAGAGATGATCGCCACCGACCAGCGCGTGCTCGTGTTGGCGGAGAAGGACAGCCAAGGAGTCCCCTGGTATCACCAGGCCTTCGAGGTACTCCAGGAAACGCCGTACAGCTTCCACGACGAGAGTGAGTTCTCGTGCGAACCCCACAGGGGTGGCACGGCGGGCTCGCTCCTGCTCATGAACCACTGGATCTCGACGCCGCCCAGCTCCGTGCCGAGCGACGCCAAGATCGCAAACGCGTACGAGGTGCTCCTCGCCCGTGCTCGAGCCTGCCGAGCGGAGCGGGGGCTGCTCCCCAACCTGATCGCCGTGGACTTCTATCGCACCGGCGATCTGTTCAACGTGGTGTGGACGCTCAACGGAGCGCCTACGCGTACCGCTTCTCCAACCGATTGAGGCAGCTGGTCCACCCCTCGTCGTGACCCTTGCGGCGCTCCTCCGTGGGGAGCCCTTCGTGACGCAGGGTTACCGCGGTCGCCCCATCCACTTCTTCGAGCGAGATCGTCATCAGGGTCTCGCCGATGTCGTTGTACGGCTCTTCCTCCCACGACCAGGTGAACACCAATCGCTCCGGGCGCGCTATCTCCCGATACGTCCCGTACGCCGTGTGCACGCTCCCCTCCGGCGAGCGCATCTGGAGGCGGTACGCCCCACCCACGCGCAGATCCACTTCGACCACGGGAATGTCCATTCCCTCCGGCGCATACCACTGCTTCATCTGCTCGGGCT
>JBDGYO010000223.1:0-4755 GCA_039584015.1 Gemmatimonadota bacterium
CTCCGAGGATGTGGCCGAGATCGTGGCCAAGTGGACCGGCATTCCGGTGAGTCGCATGCTGGAGTCCGAGCGGGAGCGGCTCACCAAGCTGGAAGCAGAGCTGCACCGCCGCGTCATCGGCCAGGACGAGGCGGTGTCGGCCATTGCGAACGCCGTGCGGCGCTCGCGCGCCGGGCTACAGGATCCCAACCGCCCGATCGGGAGCTTCATATTCCTCGGGCCCACCGGGGTGGGGAAGACCGAGACCGCGCGGGCCCTGGCGGAGTTTCTGTTCGACGACGAGCGCGCGCTGGTACGGCTGGACATGTCGGAGTACATGGAGAAGCACGCGGTGGCACGCATGCTCGGGGCGCCGCCGGGCTACATCGGTTTCGAGGAGGGTGGCCAGCTCACCGAGGCGGTGCGGCGACGTCCTTACTCGGTGATCCTGTTCGATGAGATCGAGAAGGCGCACCCCGACGTGTTCAACGTGCTGCTCCAGATCCTGGATGACGGGCGCCTCACTGACGGACAGGGGCACGTGGTCAACTTCAAGAACGCCGTCGTCATCATGACGTCGAACGTGGGCTCCCAGGGGATCCTGGAGTTCGGGGCGGATCGCTGGGACGAGGCGGAGCGACGTGTGCTCGACACGCTGCGCGACACGTTTAAGCCCGAGTTCCTCAACCGCGTGGACGACGTCGTCGTGTTCCGCCCCCTGGGACGTGACGAGCTGGCACAGATCATCGACCTCCAGCTCGAGCGGGTGCGGCAGCTCGTGGCCGACCGCGGTATCGGGATCGAGGTGACGCCCGAGGCGAAGGAGTTGCTCACGACTGAGGGGTACGATCCGGTCTACGGGGCGCGCCCGCTCAAGCGCGTGATCCAGCGACGCGTGCAGAACCCGCTGGCGCTGGCGATCCTCGAAGGGGATTACGGCGAGGGCGACCTGGTGCGGGTGGTGTGCTCGGCCGACGGCAAGGACCTGGAGTTCGTACGGGTGCCCGGGGCCGGAGCGGGCGTGCCGGAACCCGAGCCGGCCGGGGCGGGCACGTAACAGATTGACACGCCACCAACCTTCGGACCGCGGGCCCTATCTAACGAGGGACATCTTCCGGAGGTCGCGATGTTGATACCGCGGTTCGCCATCCACCCGCGGGGCGCGGTCGCCGCCCTCCTCCTGGCGTGCGGCGGCGGCGAGGGACCCCTGGGTGAGCCGACCGGGCCCAGCGTGACCCGTGGCCCGCTCACGCTCACCCCCATCGAGTTCATCGAGACCGACTACCGCTTCGTGCCCGATCGGGTGGACGCCGAGCAGGGCCGCCTGCGGGTGCCGCTGTTCCACGCCGCGCCCGGTACCGACTCCATCGAGATTCACTTCGTACGGTTCGCGAGCACAACCGACACCCCCGGACCGCCGATCGTCTACCTGGCGGGCGGGCCGGGAGGCTCCGGTACCTGGTCGGCCTCCGGCGATCGCTTCGGCCTGTTCCAGGCGCTACGCGAGGTGGGCGACGTCATCGCGCTGGACCAGCGGGGCACCTACTACACGGATCCGAACCTGGTATGTCCTGGGTCGTGGGATTACCCGCTCGATCAGCCTGCCGATCCCGAGGTGCTGGCCGCCGCACGGCGGCCCTTCCTGGAGGAGTGCCACGATTACTGGTCCGACAGCGTGGATCTCGCGGCGTTCAACACGTGGGAGAGCGCCGAAGACCTGGATGACCTGCGCGAGGCGCTCGGTGCCGAGCAGCTCGTCGTGTGGGGGATCAGCTACGGCACCCATCTCGGCCTCGCCTACCTGCGACAGCATCCGGACCGGGTGCACCGCGCCATCTTCGCCGGCACCGAGGGACCCGACCATACCTACAAGCTCCCGGCCAACCTGGATCGCATCCTGCTGCGGGTGGACAGCGCCATGAAGGCAGACCCGCGGGCCCGCGCGGTGATGCCCGACTTCGTCGGGGCCATGAGCGAGCTGGTCGCACAGCTTGCCGAAGAGCCGGCCCGCGTGGAGGTGACGCACGAGGGCGAGCGGCGCACGGTGGTGATCGGTCCGCGTGACGTGCAGCGCGCCGTGTACGGGGAGCTGGGCGAGAGCGAGGACATCGTGGAGCTGCTAGCGCGCGCGATTTCGGTGCTGGAGGGTGACTTCAGCGACTTGGCCCGCGCGCTCGCCGACGGCCGGCTCGGCAATCGAGAGCGTGCCATGTCCATTGCAATGGACTGCGCCTCGGGGGCCACCGCTCCGCGGTTGGCACTGATCGAGGAACAGGCGCGGACGGCGCTACTGGGTGATGTGGGAACGCTCAGCCTCTCGGTCACCTGTAGCATCTGGCCGGCCAACGATCTGGGGGACGCGTTCCGGGGCCCGATCCAGTCGGACGTTCCGGCGCTGTTCATCAGCGGCACGCTCGACCCCCGCACGCCGCCGAGCAACGCCGAGGAGATGCGCGCCGGGTTCCCCAACAGTCACCATCTGCTTGTCGAGGGCGGATCGCACGACGATGACCTGCTGATCGTGTCGCCGCTGATCGGGGAGACGATGCTGGCATTCCTGCGGGGCGAAAGCGAGCTGCTGGAGCGCGTGACCCTGACGCCGATGCGCTTCGAGGTGCCGTAGCGCCTCCGTGGCGGGGTCGGCTACATTGTCGCCCATGCGTCCCACACGACCCCCACTCTCCGACGCCGACCGGCTCGGCATGGACGCCGCGCTGGAGGAGGCGCGTGCGGGCGGTGCGGCCGGCGAGGTGCCGGTGGGTGCCGCCGTTGTCGTGGGCGGGCACGTGGTGGGCCAGGCCCACAACGAGACGATCCTCCAGCGCGACCTCACGCAGCATGCCGAGCTGCTCGCCATCCGGCGAGCGTTGCAGGTGCTGGAAACCGACCGGCTGGACGACGCGACCCTGTGCATCACGCTGGAGCCTTGCGCCCAGTGCGCGGGCGCGATCGTGCTCTCGCGGGTGAGCCGTGTGGTATTCGGTGCCTACGATCCCAAGGCCGGTATGGCGGGCAGCGCGGGCGACCTGCTGCGACATCCCAAGCTGAACCACCGGCCCGAACTCATGGGTGGTGTCATGGACGAGGAGTGCGGCGCGGTGCTGAAGGAGTTCTTCGCAGAACGACGCTGAGCGTCGGGCGTGCGGAGAGAACAGGGGCTCCGGCCGGCGGCCGGAGCCCCTGCGTGCTCATGGCGTCAGATAGTAGTTCACCTTCAACATGAACACGTTGGTACCGCTCGTGCCGAAGAGATCCACGATGTCGCGCCCGGGCCGGAACGCTCCGCTCTGACCGGACGCGGAGCGGCTGGATGACCAGACCAGGAAGATCGTGGAACCCGAGCGGTACTCCCAGCGCAGCACCACCGTGGAGCGCAGCTCCTTGATGTTGAAATCCGGGTTGTCGAAGGAGAAGTCGTCCTCGCCGCTGCCGTCGAGGTCCACGAAATACTCGTCGTCCTCGAATCGCAGCCGGTCACTGCCGAAGGTCTCGAACCGGTCGTCGTACCCTGCCGCCCGGGAGTCCGTGACTTCCTTGAACCCTCCGTAAGTCCCCGCCGACACGAAAGGCTGTGCGTAGAGCTGCAGGCTCAGGTTGGGCGTGAAGGTCCAGTCGAGCCGGGTCGTCAGGTAGACGGTCTTCTGATCGAGCGCGCCCATCACGTAGTGGTTGGCGCCCAGCGCTTCCTCCGACGTCACGAACTGCTGGTCGTCACGGTTGAAGTTGTACTCCGGTCCCACGGTGATGCGCACGTTCTCGCCGGGCTGCACGATGAAGTCGGCCCACACCCCGCCGCGGTTCGAGCGGGCGTCATCCCAATTGTACCACGAGCCAAAGTTGACGATGATCGGCTTGCGGTCGTCGGAGAACACACCGCCCCAGATCGACGTGGCGCCCGGCCACACCATCGCAGGGCCACCCCGCAGTAGCCGAGTATTGAGCGCCTCGAACCGCCGGCTGCCGCCCAAGAAGCCGCCCCAGTAGTTGAGCAGCGTGAAGTTGCTGCGCAGCGACATTGCGGTCTGGGTGCGCTCGCCGCCGAAGGTGGAGTTGGTCCAAGCGTCGAGGTCCACCATGGCGCGCCGGAAGACCTTCCCGGGTTGGAACTTGCGGTACCCCACGTTGGCGAAGCCCATCAGGTTGTCGGCGCGCGGCTGGAAGCCGAGGTCGTTGGCCTCGAAGCCGGGGGAGATCCACTCGAAGCGCCCCGTGGTGCGCCATCCCCCGCCGCCGATCTTGGCGACCGAGAGGCCGCCGCTCGTACCGCTCAGCGACGTGCGTGTCGGATCGAGCGTCAGGTGCTGGGCGTCGGTGCGCTGGAACATGCGCGAGGAACGCTGCTGGGTTTCCTCGATAGCCTCCGTCGAGCCGCGCACCACGGAACCGTTGAACCGTCCCGCCACCTCCCAGTTGTCGCCCCAGAACCGGTGCCGGCCGTCGAGCCCCCAGGCATACGCCGAGGAATGCAGGAAGTTCGTGTTGCCGTTGTGCGTGCGGTTGGTGGCGGTGAAGATGCCGCCGATGGCGCTCTTGCCGGAGCGGAAGTCCCGCTGCAGGCGGGCCATGGCGTAGTTGGTGCGCGGCTCCACCACGTCGCGGTGGATATTGCCCAGCGAGTCGATGACCGTGGCCTGAGCGGACGACGTGACCGCGTCGAGCACTCCAATGGACCACCCGCTCGGCGTCTTGCCCGACAGCTTGGCCGCGGCCAGGATGTTGGCCTGCAGCGGCATATCCACGAAACCGCCGCGCTCGTCGGCCCCTCCCTGTGGCGCG
>JBDGYO010000224.1:0-4742 GCA_039584015.1 Gemmatimonadota bacterium
TGGCCGACCGGCGGCGATTGGCTCGCTGCTGGGCGAAGAGGTTGCTGTCGCTCACTCGTCCTTCTTGAAGGACAGATCGACCTTCGGCACCTCGCGCTCCGTGTCGTCAGCGATTTCCCACAGCTCGACCTGCTCGCAGCGCGCAATGCCGGCGACCATGTTCCACGGGACCTGCTGCTGCTTGACGTTGTACTCCGTTGCCATGTCGTTGTAGAGCTGTCGGGCGAAGGCGACCCGGTTCTCGGTCGTCGTGAGCTCTTCCTGGAGCTGCCCCACATTCTCTGTGGCCTTGAGATCGGGATAACGCTCGACCACCAGGTTGAAGCGTCCGAGCGCGGAGGTCAGCGCCGCCTCGGCCGCGGCCAGCTTCCCCACTCCGCCGGTCGGCCCGGCCTCGGCCTGGACCTTCACCGCCTGGTTGCGCGCCTGGATGACGGCCTCGAGCGTCTCTCGCTCGAAGTCCATTGCTCCCTTCACCGCCTCCACCAGGTTGGGGATCAGATCGTGGCGTCGCTTGAGCTGGACGTCGATCTGCTTCCAGGCGTTGATCGTCTGGCCCTTCAGGTTGATCAGCTTGTTGTAGGCTGCGATCGTCCACAGGATGACGACCACGATGAGGACGAGGAATACCCAGGTCATTACGGTTCTCCGCTGAAGGCAGGCGGCTCCGTGCCCGGCACGACGGTGCCGCTATGCTCGTTGGCTCTCCCGTGGCTTGGGGCTACCCGGCGGCGACCGCAGTTGCGACACGATACGCCCGATGGCGAGCCGCACTGCGTCGGCGGTCTGGGCCTCCATGCGGCCCTGGATGAGCGGGTGGTCCTCCCGCAGGTGCAGCTCGATCCCGTCGCCGACCCAGATGCGGTGCCAGGCGCTCACACCTCGTGCGTTGCCGGGCTCCTCGCGCTGCGGTGCCAATGCCCGAAGCGCCTGTCCGGCCCGCCCCCGGGGTGGGGTGTCCTGGCCGGTGAGCGGGAGCTGGCCGGGCGCCGGGAGGTTGGGGCCCAGTGCCGCTGCGACCCGCCGCTCCAGGGCGTCGCCGGCGGTCTCGGCCAGCTCGGCCTCGATGTCCGCGAGCGTCGCTCCCTCCATCTGCCGCAGCTTGATGGCCAGCACCTGCAGTAGGTGACGGTAGGAGTAGGTGGCGGCGGTGCCCCGTCCCTCCGGGGGCGTCACCAGGCTGCGGGTGACGTAGAAGCGGATGGTACGCTCACTCGGGTGGGCGCTGGCCGCCGCGTTGATGGGACGCACGCCCGAGGCGTCGAGAATCGCGCCGCCAAGCGTCGCGAGGTCTCGCAGGTTCCACGGTGCGAGCCTGCGGTACTCCCGCAAATTGAACAGAGGATCTTCCACGCTACGGTCCGTTCGCTTCGCGTCGTGGGCTCTCGGTGAGCCGCGTGATGAGGTCGAGGAGCTGCGCGATGTCGAACGGCTTGGGGAGGACTGGCAGGTCGTGCATGCTCAACCAGCTCTCGTGGTCCTCCGCCTCCAGGTCACCGCTCATGACAACGACGTGCCCCACCAGCTCGGGCCACTGCGAGGCAATGGCGTGATACAGCGTTTGCCCCGACATGCTGGGCATGCGGAGGTCCATCATCACCACATCGACCTGGCTCGTCTCCAGCACCTGACACGCCTCCTCGCCGGTCGTGGCCAGCACCACGGTGTGGCCGAACCGGGTCAGCGCCCGGGAGAGCACCTTTCTGATGCCCGGTTCGTCGTCGACGACGAGGAAGGTGAAGGGTATCATGAAACGTTCTGCAACGCCTTGAGTGGTTTCTTCTCGTTTTCCGTCGGTCTCTTGAAGAACTTCTCTCGCACGATCCGGATGGCCTCATCGGGCATCAGCGATACCCGGAGCTCACCCGGCGTCATGCCGAAAACCTCTTTCACGTTCTGCGCGAACGAGCGCGCCTTGGAGTAGCCCAGCTTTGCTGCCACGTCCTCCACGGTGTAGCCCGGATCCTGCAGCAGGCGATGGGCGTACACGACCCGGAATACCATGAGCACCACGCTCGGCGGCGGCAGGTTCGCCTTCGTGAACCACCTGGCGCAGGTTCGCCGGTCCATGCGGGCGCGCTCGGCGAGATCCCGCACGGTGTGGAACGACGCCGGCTCGCGCACCACCGTTTCGAGTGCCCAGCGGAGCTGGCCGGGGCACCCGTCCAGGAGATCCGCGATCTCCTCGACCAGCCGGCGCGACAGTGAGCGCGCCGCCTCCTCGACCAGAATGTCGCTCAGCCGCTCCGGGTGGTCATCGTGGCCGGCCACGACCACCTCCCGCACCCCCACGCGCCCCAAGCGTAGCAGCACCGGGACCATGCCCGGCGTGAGCTTCGTGTACAACACGAGCGGGAGGGACGGGAAGAGAACCCGAATTCGCTCGATCTCTTGCGTCCGGGGTATTCCCTCCAGCCCGGGGTCCAGCACGGCCAACTCGAGGGGTTCTCTCAGGATCGTCTCGAGCACCTCGCTCCAGGATGACGCGGCCACGAACCGGAATCGGTGGCCGGCAGCCCGGAGGAGTTGGGCCGAGAACGATCTAGGAACCGCAGCTAGAATCAGCATGAATGTCCCAAAAACGGCACATGAAGTCCCCAAAAGGGCCTATCCGGCCCTTCACCCCACCTTGATTTTGGTGCGACGGCCCCTGCCGCCGCCGACAATCTCAAACACCCAGGAGGGTGCTATGTCCCGTCGGGTACGGTATTTCGCTCTTGCTCTACTCGCTTCTGCTGCCCTCGGGGCATCGGCGTGCGCCGACGCTACCGCTCCGGACGTCTGCGCTGACAGCGGCTACAACGGCTCCGGCACGCTCGACAGCGGCTACAACGGCTCTGGGACCTTCTGCTCGTCGAGCGGCTATAACGGCTCCGGTACCAGTGGCTACAACGGTTCCGGGACCAGCGGCTACAACGGCTCGGGCACGAGCGGCTACAACGGCTCAGGCACGAGCGGCTACAACGGCTCGGGCACCAGCGGTTACAACGGCTCGGGCACGTAGTCGCGCACGCCCCTCGGGGTCTCGGCTATCGCTCGCTCGCTAACGCCTCCAGTGAAGCGATCGTCGTCTCGAGTTCCGGCGCAGGGTCCACCTCAATGGGAACGGTCGCGGCGCGCTGCTGCGCGTCGCGGCCCTCCTGTACCTCTCTGAGTTGAGCCTCCGCACGGAACAGCTGCTCTCCCAACCCTCGGTCCTCGGCGAGCGCCACGGCGCGCCGTAGGTGATCTTTTCCCTCCTGCCAGCGTTCGAACGCCGCCAGGCCGGTTCCCAGCTTGATCTCGAACTCCACCCGCTCGTCGGGCGGCATGTGGTCATAGCATGCGTCGGCCTCCCGCCGCCAGCGCTCGAACGAGATGCGATCCTGCATGAGCGCCGCCAGATCGACCAGCTCGACCACCGTTCGCACGCGGCACTCCATCGGTGGGTCGTAGTCCAGAGCCAGCAGCAGTGCACGCTTGGCCACCGAGTAATGCCCCAACTCCCGGAGGACCATTCCCATGTCGGCCAACGCGCGCGTGCGGCGTGGCTGTTCGCCGTAGAGACGAAACGCCTCGAAGGCGAGCTGCACAGCCGCCACCTGACGTCCCATGTAGTAGTACGCGGCCGACAGATCGTGACAGGCTCTTGCCTCCGCGTCTTCGTCGCGCTCCTGCCGCGCATCTCGCAGCACCGCCAGCAGCATGCGCTCCGACTCTGGCAGGTTTCCAAGGAAGCGCACTACGACGGCCTGTCCGATACGGCTCAACAAAGCGGAGTGTGTGTCACCGAGGCGTGAGGCGAGTCGACCCGCTTTCGCATAGGCCTCGCGGGCCTCGGGGAACTGCCCCGAAAGGCGCAGTACCCGACCGAGCTGGAGGTGGGCCGCAACGTCCTCCTCTCCAACCTCTCCGTGACCGAGGTGCACACCGGTCTCCAAGACGTCGAGCGCCTCGGGCAACCGCAGCTGATTCTCCAGCCAGAACGAGAACGCCAGGAGCGGCGGCCACAGCAGCCGCACGTTCCGGGCGTCGCGCACGCCTTCCGCCACCCGCACGATCTCCAGCAGGTGATTGCCCTCGACCGTGGGGGGATGCAGCTCGCGCAGGAAGTCGCTCGTGGCCCGAATCTGATATGCCAGGGCATCGCGCTGTGGCGGCGACCGGTCGGCGGTGAACTGGTCGACCAACCGCATGGTGAGGAACGCCCCCAGTGCGTGGCTGCTGCAGGGCTCTGCGTCGGCGTCGGCGGCTCGCTGGAGGAACGGCTCGTGCAGACCGTCTGCTGGGGTCTGTGAGTCGGGAAGCGTACGGGGGATCACGAGCCTGATTGCCTCCAATTGTGCTTTTCGGGTCCTAGGGCCTGCCTAACATGCGGGCTGGCCTAAACCCCTGCAAGGGGCGGCTGCACGTCTGCAGCGACGCTATTCCGCTCTGTGAAATGGCGGGCGAACGCCCCGGCGAGAGTAATTTGGGGCCGGGGTTTCGGTCGGCACTGTGACATCGATTACGGAGTGCGACGAGGCATGACACTGACCGAATTGGTGACGATTCTCGCCATTATCGGGATCGTCACGGCGTTCACGGTACCCCGCGTGGTTTCCCGGTTGGACCGTGTCGCAGTGCGACGATCTGCGGGAGAATTGGCGGCGTTCTACGATCGGGCGCGGCTCGAGGCCATGGTTCGCGGCGCCCGCGTGCGGGTGGAGTTCCACGCCGACTCGCTCCGTGCGGTGCTGGAGGACGGGAGCGGAGCGGTCGTG
>JBDGYO010000225.1:0-4710 GCA_039584015.1 Gemmatimonadota bacterium
GGGCTTCTACCACCGGCCGCAGCAGGTGCAGGACCTGGTGGACTTCATCGTGCAGCGCGTGCTGGACCACATGCAGGTGGACGCGGAGCTGGTGCCCCGCTGGGAGGGGTGAGCGGATGCGCCTCGGCGTCATCTCCGATACCCACAACCATCTGCGCCCGGAGGTGTTCGAGGTCTTTTCGGAGGTGGATCACATCCTGCACGCCGGAGACATCGGCCGCGTCGACGTCCTCACGGAGCTCGAGGCGCTGGCCCCCGTCACGGCCGTGTACGGCAACACCGACGGCTTCGACGTGCGCGGCACCTGCCCGCAGGTGGCCGAGGTGGAGCTGGATGGGTTCATCGTCGTGGTGACGCACGGCGACCAATTCGGCTCGCCGGCGCCCGATGCGCTCGTCGAGACGTTTCCGCAGGCCGAGATCCTGGCGTACGGCCACACGCACCAGCCGCGGCTCGAGCTCGTGAACAAGACGGTGACCGTAATGAACCCGGGAGCGGCGGGACCCGCCCGCTTCGGCCTCAAGCCGTCCGTGGGAATCATGGAGTTGGAGCCCGGCATCCCTCCCCGGGCCAGGTTGGTGGAGTTGTAGGGGCGGCCGAGCCTCCGGTCACCCGCCGGCGGTGAGCCCGCGCCCAGGCTCACCTCCAGAGGACGAACGGCGGCCTGCAAGCGCCGCGAGGACCGTTTGCCGCAGGGTCGCGTCAATTGACGGCGGGGTGATGCGAGGTGACATCGGGCCGATGCGAGTTGGCAGACGGGCGATGGCAATCAACATCGGGGCGATGCGAATTGACACGGGCCGATGTGAGTTTGCAGACGCGTGATGGCAACTGACATCGGGGCGATGCGAATTGACACGGGCCAATGTGAGTTTGCAGACGCGTGATGGCAGTTGACATCGGGCCCGTGTAGACCTGCAGCGGGGCGATGTGAACTGACATCGGGCCCGTGTAAACTTGCAGCGGGGTGATGTGAACTGCGGCAGGGTGATGTAAACTTGCATCGGGGTGATGTAGACTGACATCGGGGTGATGCAAACCGGCCCGTAGTCCCCGCAAGTGCCTTTCTGGCAATGGGTTAGACCACTCTGCCTCGCGCGCGGCCTCCTCACGGGACCACCCTCCCAACCAGCACGCCGACCCCCGCGGCGCCGATGAGCCCGATCACGGACCCGAGCCCGATACGCGGCTTCTTCAGCTCCGCGATGTAGCGCTCGGACAGATCCTGATAGCCCGCGTACGCCGCCTGGTAGCCCGCCTGGTAGGCCCTGGCGTTCGCGGCCTCGAGGCCTGATGGACACGCCCGTTCGGGCGTGTCCGGAATCTCCCTGATCAGTGACCAGAACACCGAGCGAACGACGCGTCTGCATGGGTTCCTGGCGTGCCTATCTGATGGCTGCCGGTGCCCCCTTTACCCACCTGAGGTATGACGCCATAGAGCGTTGGCTCCGGAGGCAATCCCCGGACGCTCACCAGCGCTCGTGGGCGCTCATTTCGCCCGGTTTTCCCACCCTGAACGCTCGTGGGCGCTCATACGCGCTCGTGGGCGTTGTGACAATGGTCGTGACAATGCCGTTGCCAGCCCCGGATTCATACCCGTGTGAGGCCTTTTCAGGAGTTGGCGGAAGGGACAAGTTGCCGGGGGGTGCGCAGGGACGGCCAATGGCGAACGAGATAGTGTTGTACCTCGCAGCGCCTGAGTGATGGAGGACAAGCGGGGGTTCAATGTTATGAGATCAGCAGTCCGTGCAGGATTGTCAACCGTGACGGGGCTCGTGTTGCTGACCCAGTTCGGGTGCGGAACTCAAGTAGCGGTGGACTCACTGCATAATCGACTGAAGGTCACCCATATAGGCAAACATGATGAGGTGGAAGTCGGCAGTAAGTACGTCGGATTGGAGTTGATGAACGGGTCACCCCTGCTCAATCGGATCAGCTTCTATTATCCCATTGCAAACAGTCTGGATCTTACCCGTGATTATTGGAAACGTGGCGAATATCCAATTCTGTTTCTGGGACTCAAGTCAGGCGATGCCGCGAAGGAGTGGATGGGCCTCGAACCGTGGCAGTACGAGTTGACACCCTATTCGGTTGAGTACATCCGGGAGGACGAGACAAAGACCGTCACTGTCAGCTACGACTTCATGCAGACATTTCCGGCCTTCAGGCTGAAGATCGTCGTCCACAATCTCGGCGACCGACCGCTGCCCATCGAATTATACACCCACCTCGAAGCGACCCAGCGCAGTAGCCATACCTACGCCATCAGAGACCGCGCGTGGACGGAACATCAAGAAGCCGGGCAGACAGTTTACATCAATTATGAAACCTCGGACACAGGACCGAACCAGCTATTCGTCACCAACGTGGGAGCTATGGCATCCAGTTTCAGCACGAGGTCGCGGGCGCTGGGGAAGGCAGGCTCTGTGCCTGAATGGTGGGCAACGCACGACTCGCAATTGCCGAGAGAAATCATACCGCGAGGTGAGCCCGACAGGCCGGCTGCGGCCTACCAATACCACAAGGTGATCGAGCCGGGAAGAGAACTGGTGGTGGAACAATTGATCGGATCGACACAGCCCGGCGAAGCACCGTCTATGGCAAGAGCTCTTCGGTCAGCCTTCCGCAATGAGATATTGGACTATCGCAGGTCTATACTGGGAGCCGCCTATGCGAAGAGCAATCTCCGTACTTCAGACCGGGCACTTGATCACAGCGTCAGCTGGGCCCAGGCGATTCTGGCGGCAAACATCCATTACATCGATGGTTCCTTTGTTCCCATGCCGGCGCCTGCCGAGTACAACTTCTACTTCACGCATGATGTCCTGTTAACGGACCTGGCTGCGGTGAGTTTCGACTTGCCCAGGGTCAAACGCGATCTGGAGTACATTATCACCCGCGCCTCTGATGAGGATGTCATTCCCCACGCCTACTACTGGAAGGATGACCGTTATCAGACCGAATGGGCCAGTTCGGATAACTGGAATCACTTCTGGTTCATTATTGTGGCCAGCAGCTATTTACGCCACTCCGGTGACACTGCGACTGTGAGAAAGTTGTATCCATACATTGAAAGAAGCCTTTCGATGGTGATGTCAAACAGACATGGCGATGGTCTGTTGTGGGCGGAGCGGCCCGACTGGTGGGATGTCGGGCACGTGTATGGCCCGCGTGCCTACATGACCATCCTGGCTTTTCGTGCCCTAAGGGAATTCACCTTCACATCGCTGGTGCTGCAGCAAAAGACGGCAACGGAGCTGAAGCAATACGAAGACGTTGCAGCGGAGCTGCAGGCGGGGCTGAGAGAGCGGCTTTGGGATGAAGAGCTGGGATACCTCATAAACGTGAATCCCGGCAACAAGATCGACCGACACCTCTACAGCGGGTCATTGTTGGCTGTCCACTATGGACTTCTGGACAGCGTTAGAACCGTCCGCATCACCGAGACTGCCGGACGGCACATGGTCGATGAACAGATCGGTCTCTATAATGTCTACCCCATGGACTTTCACGAACGCATTGAGGAATACAAGTTCTCGGGCGGAGAAGCGGGCGACAAATACTACTACTTCAATGGAGGGGTATGGCCGCACGGCAATGCGTGGTACGCTCTGGCCCTCATTGCCGTAGGGAAGAAGACAAAGGCACTTGAATTCATAAAGGATGTCATGACTGTCGAAGGTGTGATGAAAGGCCCGAACGGCCAACCGGCGATGTTCGAATTTCGCAATGCCAACTCTGAGGACCCCGAGGCTTACGGGCAGGTGGACAAGCCCCAATTCACATGGGCGGCTGCCTGGTACCAGTATGCGCTATACAGACTGTTTGGCGTCCGGGAGAATGAGTGGAACATCGCCATCGAGCCGTTCATGCCCGAGAATGCTCGGCAGATTGAGTATGGACTGACGGTGGGTGGAAACTGTGCGCAGGTTCTGGTGCGCGGGGCCGGTCCCACAATCAGGCGATTCCTGATCGATGGAAGGCCACAATCCTCGGCCGTGCTTCCCCGATCAGAGATGGCCGCCTCAGCAATCGAAGTAGAGCTTGGGGAGGTTGAGGCACCCTACCTCGCCTCGACAGAGGCGATACTGGTCGACAGTGAGTATAGCCGGCGGAGCAACAGCCTTCTGGTGGTACTGCAAGCGTTCGCCGGGCACGCGAATAGGACGGAAATCGTATCTCCCTTCAGACCCGTTTCAATTGCTCACAATCGGGATGAGTTAGCCTCCGGCTGGTCAGTAGGCAGAGCGGGAGAGGCGTACAGGACCCAGATCCAGTTAACACACACCTCACTGTTGGATACATTAGTGATTCAATTCTAGCATTGAGCTATCAAGCTGTTGGGTGGGGCACTGCTCGCGCACGACGCCGTCATTTGCACGGCGCCGCCTGCAGGAACGCCGACGTGCTAGGACTCTTGCCCCTTCGGCTTGGAAAAGAACCTGCGCAGCTCAGTGCCATTGCACTTCGCGGCCTTCGCAGCACCCGACTGCGCGTATGCGCAGTCGGGTGCTGCGCCGCTTAGTACATTCCCCCCATGCCACCGCCGGGCATCGGGGGCATCTTCTCCTCTTCCTTCTTCTCGACCACCACGCACTCGGTCGTGAGCAGCAGGCCGGCCACCGACGCCGCGTTCTGCAGCGCGGTGCGCGTGACCTTGGTGGGGTCGATCACGCCGGCCGCCACGAGATCCTCGTACGTGTCGGTCTG
>JBDGYO010000226.1:0-4697 GCA_039584015.1 Gemmatimonadota bacterium
AGAGTGGAGTCCTGACCGCTAGACGATGGGGGCAGGGATAGCGGTAACGGGATTCGAACCCGTGTTTCAGCCTTGAGAGGGCTGCGTCCTCACCCCTAGACGATACCGCCACACGGCAGACCGGCCGCCGCGACCACACAATATCACAGGGCCCAAAAGCACACGCAACCCGGCTTAGCCACCATACTTGACAACGCCATGTACTTTGCAATATAAAGTGACTGGCCCTTTGGCGCCTGGCACGGCACACTTCCTCGTACCGATGCACGCGTCGCGGAAACTGGGCGACGACCGCACCCGTAGGTGAGGTAACAATGGGAACCACTGACGAATCACTCGTCCCGGCGCAGGAGCTCTCCGAACGCTCTCGCGGCGTCGCCCTCATCCTCGGGGGCGCGCTCGGCGTGTTCGGCGCCCATCGCTTCTACACCGGCAAGGTGGCCACGGGGATCCTGCAGCTCTGCACCATGGGGGGGTTCGGCCTCTGGTGGTTGTACGACATGATCGTCATCACCGCCGGCTCGTTCCGTGACGCTGAAGAGAAGCGGGTATGGCACTGGTGGGAGCCCAACCCGCAGGGCATGCCGCGCGGCCAGCTCGGTCCGCAGTTCGAGCTCGTGCTGGAAGAGCTCGACATCATGCGGGGCGAGATGAACGAGCTGGGCGAGCGCGTGGACTTCATGGAGCGGGTCCTCACTCGGTCGCAGGAGCGGAACGCGCTGCCGCGACCCGCCGGAGAGCACTGAGCCCACCCCCACCTGCGGTCTTCGTACACGGGCGGCGGTCACATGCCGCCCGTGTTGCATTCCCGTACCGCGCACGCCGCCATTGACGGCACCATCCCCGAGAGGTATTGGGAATGGCATGGCAGACTCCCGCCTGACGGGTCCCGGACACGCCGGCCGCTCCGCCGAAGCGGCCGAGTTCTACCGCCTGCGCCGCCGCCTGCGGCTGGCGCTCGGGGCTCTGGTGCTCGTTACCACGGTCGGGATCTTGGGCTTTCTGCTGATCGGCGGTGCGGGCCAGGGCGTCGTGGATGCCGTCTACATGACGATCATCACCCTCACCACCGTCGGGTTCGGCGAGATCATCGACATGTCCAACAACCCGGCGGGGCGCGTCTTCACGGTGGTGCTCCTGCTGGTCGGCATGGGTATCGTGGCGTACACGGTGCCGATGGCGGCCGCGTTCGTGATCGAAGGTCAGCTGCACAACATCTTTGCGAGGCGACGGATGCAGAAGACGATTGCCGAGATGGCAAACCACCACATCGTCTGCGGCGACACCACTACGTGCTGGCACGTCGCCGAGGAGTTGCTCCGGACGGGGCGGGAGGTGGTGGTCGTGGCCCCCACGGCCGAAGCGCTCGCCGAGGCGCGTCACCGGTTGGGTGATTGCCCCGGCATCGTCGGGGACCCCAGTAGCGACCAGGTCCTGCTCGAGGCCGCGGCCGAACGCGCGGCAGGCATCGTGGTCTGCACCAACAACGACAAGGACAATGTGCTGGGCGTGCTGACGGCGCGTCGTCTCGCGCCGCGGGCGCGCATCATTGCCGCGACCGAGCAGCCGGAGACCGAGATCAAGCTCCAGACCGTGGGGGCCGATGTCGTGGTGAGCCCCAGCCGCATCGGAGGGCTCCGCATGGCCTCGGCCCTGGTGCGCCCCACGGTGGTCACGTTCCTCGACAAGATGCTGCGTGAGAAGGGCGGGACCCTGCGGGTCGAGGAGGTAACCATCCCGCAGGACGCCCACGTGAGCGACCGGACCCTGGGGGGGCTCAAGGCGGACGAGGTCGCGGGCGCGATGCTGCTCGCGGTGCGGCACCCGGAGACCGGGGAGTTCTCCTTCAAGCCGTCCCCAGACACCCCCCTCACGGCCGGGATGACCTTGGTGGTCATGGCCGACCCCGACGGGCTCGACCGCTTGCGCAAACGATTCCAGCGGGCCACGGGCACCCAGTTCAAGCTCGAGCAGACGACGGAGTAGCGGTGGGCTGATGGAGCACGGTAGTGTCGTCACCATCGTCGTGGCGGTCATCGGCTTGCTGCTGGTGGCGGCGGCGGCGGCCATTGGGCTGAAGCGCACCCGCCTTCCCTACACCGTGGGTCTGGTCCTGCTCGGGTTAGTGCTTGGGGCGTTGGCCGAGCGCGTGGAGTGGCTGGAGCCGTTGCACGAGCTCACCCTCTCCCCCGAGATCATCCTCTTCATCTTCCTCCCCACTCTCATATTCGAGTCGGCCTTCAACCTCGATGCCCGCCTGCTGTCGCAGAACATGACGCCGGTGCTCACGCTGGCGATCCCGGGGCTGTTGCTCTCCACCGCAATCGTGGGTGGGCTGCTCACCCTGGTGACGCCGCTTCCGCTGGGATCGGCACTGCTCTTCGGCGCCCTGATCTCCGCCACCGATCCGGTGGCCGTGATCGCCCTGTTCAAGGAGTTGGGGGCGCCCAAGCGGCTCACGATCCTGGTCGAGGGGGAGAGCCTGTTCAACGACGCCACGGCGATCGTCCTCTTCAGGCTCATCCTGCTGGTGCTCGCCGGTGGAGTCCTTGCCGCTGGAACGCTGGGCCGGGGCGTCCTCGAGTTCGTCGTCGTGTTCGTGGGCGGCATCGTCGTGGGCGCGATCATCGGCTACTTGATGATCCGTACCATTGCGCTCGCGCGGGACGAGCCCCTGGTGGAGGTCACGCTCTCGACCGTGGTGGCGTACGCCGCGTTCATCGTGGCCGATCACTACCTCGGGGTCTCGGGGGTCATGGCCACCGTGGGTGCGGGACTCGTCGTCGGCACCCTCGGCTCCACCCGGTTCACCCCCGAGGTGCGGACCTACCTGCACCAGTTCTGGGAGTACGCGGCCTTCGTGGCCAACAGCCTGATCTTCTTGCTGGTGGGGATCACGGTGAAGCTGGGCGGCCTGGCAGCGTTCGCGGGTGTCATCGGGCTGGCGATCCTCGCAGTCGCGGTGGCCCGCGCCGCGACGGTGTACAGCCTCATTCCCGTCGTGAACCGGTTCTCCAAGGCGGAGACCGTGGACCGGCGCAACCAGACCGTGTTGTTCTGGGGCGGCCTGCGTGGTGCCGTCGCCCTGGCGCTGGTGCTGAGCATCCCGGCCGACTTCCCGCAACGCGGCATGCTGGTGGCACTCGCCACCGGCGTCGTGCTCTTCACGATCGTGACCGGCGGGGTCACGATGAAGCCGCTCATGCATCGTCTGGGACTCGACCGGCCGACACTGGTGGAGCGCCTGGGAAGTCTTCAGGCCGTGCTCGCGGCCAAGCGGGCGGCCTTTGCCCGGGTCGACGAGTTGGGCACGGCGGGTCACTTCTCCAACCGGCTGATCACTGACGTGGGCAACCAGTACCTGGAGGAGATGACCGCGGTCGAGCAGGACCTGGACAAGCTCCGCTCGGAGCTCGCCACCGACGAGATGCGCCGCGTGCTCTGGGCGGAGGCGCTCACCGTCGAGCGGCACCGCTACCGGGAGATGTTCGACCGGGGCATCATCTCGGAGCCGGTGCTGCGCGAGCTCGAGCTGTCGGTCGACCTCAGGCGCGATCAGCTCAAGCGTGGCGACATCCCTCGAGAGATCGTGGCCGCGGCCCCGCTCGAGGTGCGGTTCGGCGCGCGCTTCCTGAAGCTGCTCGGAAGAATCTTCCCGCGCAGTCGCATGGTGCAACGCCATCGCCTGCGGGCGCTGGCGGCACGCTACGAGCGCGACACGGCAGTACTGGACGCTTGTGAGTACGTGACGGCGGAAGTCACGCGGCTCGCGGAGCTCACCGGCGCGGAGGCGTCCGTGGCGGACGAGTGTCGCTCAGTGTACGAGACCCAGGCGGGCGACGTCATGGTGCGCATCGACGGCGTGGCCGAGCACTTCCCCGAGTACGTGCAGGCTGCGCAGCACCAGACCGTCCAGCGCATCGCGCTGGACGGCGAGGCGGCTGCCATCGAGCAGCTGGCCTCCACCGGCGCGATCCCGCCCACGGTCGCGCGCAGCGCGCGGCGCGCCGTCGAGGCCGAAGAACGACGGCTCAAGCGACAGCCCATCGGTGCACTCGAGCCCAATCCCGAGGACCTGCTCGCCCGCGTACCGTTCTTCCAGGACCTCAGCAAAGAGGATTTCCAGAGCGTCGTCGGGCTGCTGGTTCCCCGCACCGTACTCGCCGGCGACACGGTGATTCGTCAGGGCGAGCGCGGTACGTCCCTTTTCTTGGTGGCCCGGGGCGTCGTCGCCGTGATCGTGGCGTTCCCGGGGAAGTCGCCCAAGCGGGTCGCGTCGCTCCACGCCGGGGAATTCTTCGGTGAGATGGCGCTGCTCACGCAAGCACCGCGCAGCGCCACGGTCCAGGCGGTCACCGGGTGTCAGCTCTACGAGCTCTCCGGCGAGGACGTCGACCGGCTGTCCGAGCGGGTGCCGGCAGTCAAGCAAGCGCTGCTAGACGCATACGAGGAGCGCCGCCGCAGCGGGCAGCGCCCCTCGTTGAGTAGCTGAGCGATCGCGTTCAGGTAGCAGCGGCGTCCCCGCTGCTCGTCGTTAGCGCTTGCGCGCCCTTCCCTTCCCCCCCAACTCCGCGTACCGGAAACACGACACGATGTGATCGTTCACCAGCCCCGCCGCCTGCATGAACGCATAGCAGATCGTACTCCCCACGAACTTGAAGCCGCGCCCCCTCAGTGCCTTGCTCATCCGGTCGGAC
>JBDGYO010000227.1:0-5088 GCA_039584015.1 Gemmatimonadota bacterium
TGCTGCCCGAGGAGACCCTCGAGGTGCATCCGGAGGACGCCGAGGTGTGGGGCCTCACCGACGGCGGCTGGGCCGAGATGTCGAGCCCGCGCGGCTGCATCACGATCAAGGTGAAGGCGACGCGACGCTCCCCGCGGGGCACCGTGTTCGCGAGCTTTTCGTTCAACGACACGCCGGTGAACGTGCTCACGGGCGGCGGCTACGATCCTGTGACCCACACCGCCGAACTCAAGGTGTGTCCGGTGCGGGTGCAGCCCGCCTGATGGGAATCGTGGAGCAGACGCTGTCCCTGCGTGAACGAGTGGTGGGGGTCGGACAACCGACCCCCCTGCTCGATGGGCGCATGGTGCCGTATGTAAACCTCGACAACGCCGCCAGCACCCCGCCGCTCAAGGAGGTGGCGGACGCGGTAGCGGAGTTCCTGCCGTTCTACTCCAGCGTGCACCGCGGGGCGGGGTTCAAGTCACGTCTCGCGTGCACCGCGGGGCGGGGTTCAAGTCACGTCTCTCCACGATGGTGTACGACCAGGCGCACGAGATCCTCGCCCGCTTCGTGGGGGCCGATCCCGCCACGAATACGGTGATCTTCGGCAAGAACACCACCGAAGCGGTCAACAAGCTCGCCTATCGGATTGCCGTCGATGACGACGCGGTCGTGATCACGACCGCGATGGAGCATCACTCCAACGATCTGCCCTGGCGCCACGTTGCCAAGTGCGTGCACGTGGGCGTCACGCCCGAGGGCCGCCTGGACGAGGAGGATTTCGAGCGGCAGCTCAAGAAATACGAAGGACGCATCGCGATCGTGGCGGTCACTGCCGCGTCCAACGTGTCAGGGCTCCTGCAGCCGGTGCACCGGCTCGCGCGTCAGGTACACGAGGCAGGCGCGAAGATCATCGTGGACGCGGCCCAGCTCGCCCCGCACCGGCGGGTGGACATGCGGCCCGACGACGACCCCGAGCACCTCGATTTCGTGGTGCTGGCGGGGCACAAGATGTACGCGCCATTGGGCGCCGGCGCCCTGGTGGGACCCACAGACTTCTTCCTCCAGTCCAAGCCCGAGTACACGGGAGGCGGGACGGTCGACGCCGTGACGCTGGACGAGGTGCACTGGGCCGGCATGCCGGACCGCGACGAGGCGGGCAGTCCCAACGTGGTCGGCGCCATGGCCATGGCCAAAGCGGCGCAGGTGCTGATGGACGTGGGGATGGATCGGGTCGCCGCCCACGAGGCACACCTCACTGCCTACGCGCTGGAGCGACTCGCAAACATACCCGGCATTCACGTCTACGGGGATGCGAATCCCGCCACGAGCGACACCAGGGTCGGCGTCATCCCCTTCAACGTCGAGCAAGTCCACCACTACCTGGTGGCGGCCATCCTGGGGTACGAGGGAGGCGTTGGCGTGCGCAGCGGCTGCTTCTGCGCCCATCCCTACGTGGTACATCTGTTGCGGCTCCCCCAGGAGGACCTGGACGCCTGGAAGCAGCGCGTGTTGCGCGGCGACAAGCGTGGCATGCCCGGAATGGTGCGTGCGAGCTTCGGCTGCTACAGCAACACCGAGGACGTAGACCGGTTGCTGGAGATGCTGGACCGAGTGGCCCGCGGAGACTACCGCGGGAAGTACGAGGTGGATCCGGCGAGCGGTGAATACCTACCCGAGGGCTATCGAGAGCCGCTGGCCCAGTACTTCACGTTGGAGTCGGCGAGCGACTGACGATCTCCTTCGACGAACGACTGGGCCGGCCGGCGGCAGGCTAGGGCACGCTGGCGGTGTCCCTCGCCATGATCGTGTCGGCCTGGAGCGTGTCGGCAACCGCACTGTCCGCCAGAGTCGATTCGGCGGCACCCTGCTCCGCAGCTTCCTCCTGTCCGGCGCACGAGACCAGCATCAGCACCACGAGCAACGCGACGATTCGGCGCATGAGCGACTTCCCCCCGTTCCGCGGGTCTTGTTCCACGTTATTCCATAAGTTAGGAGACCGGCGGGCCGTCCGGCCAATCCCCCGGGAGGTGCAGCCCGGCCAAACACCACACTAGGCGGCGGATACGACGTGACCGATCGACGCAGCTTCCTCACCACGATCTCGGCGGCCCTGGCCGGCACGCTGGGGCCGCCCGCGGCGCTCGGCGCTCGCGGCGCCACTGCGAGTGTGCGCGCGGAGCCGACCGTGTTCCGTGCCAACCCCGACGGACGGCAGGTCCTGGTGCGGTTCTACGTCACCGAGGTGGACGCCCTGGCCGGGCGGCTTCGCGTGTACGACCGGCGGCGCCGTCTGATCGGCACCGCGGGGGTGATCCGCTCGGGCGAGGGACTGTACGGCGAACTGTGGCTCCCGCTCGAGCGTGAGACGACGGTCCAGAGCGAGCTGGAGTACCCGGGCGGGCGCGGCGTGTTGCGGTCGAGTCACCGCCTGCGGCCGCAGCGGCGCTGGACGGTCTTCTGGATCACCGTCGCCGATCCGAGCCTCCTGGCCACCCAGCTCGAGCAGCTCCCGCCGGTGCGGCGCGCCGTGCAGGCGCGCATCTATCAGGACTCGGGCGTGACGGCGAACCCGCTCCCTTCCGAGCGCGCCCTCGACGTCAGCGATCACGTGACCTTCCTCCGCATGGTCCACGAAGCACGCCGCGTGGAGGAGCGCTACGGCATCCCCACCGGGATTGCGGCGGTGAGCTCGTCGCCCGAAGCGCTGCCCCAGAACGTGCTGCTCGCGCTCACCGGCTCGGGCATCCGCTACGCCCTGCACTCGTGGCACGGCGCGCCCCCATTCGAGTGGTACGAAGCACCTGACGGATCGCGCATTCTCGCGGCTGCGATCCCGCCGCGAGGGCATCCACGAGAGTTGGGCTTCACGACCTCTCAAGACGAGATGACGCGGCGGGTGGAACGCTGGCTGACCACGACACCGCTGCTGATCTCGCCTGCCGTGGCGAGGGGGGGCGACGCACTCGCGTTCGTCGTGAGCACCGAGCCCGACGACACACAGCTCACCATGCTCGAGGCGGTGCGGCAGTGGAACCAGCGATTCGCGTACCCGCGCATCGTGATCGGTACGGGAGAGGAATTGGCCGCAGCGATCGACGGCCGGCGCAGCGCGATCACCTCGGTGGCCCCGAGCGGCTATCACGCGCACGACACGTTGCCCGATGCGGCGGCGTTGGCCGCCATCGCCGGAGAACGGGAAGCGGAGCGTGCTGCGCACGCTGCACGGACACTCAGGACGCTCGCGGGACCGCTCGAGGCCGGAGCTTACACTCCCGGTGAGGAGAACGATGACCCGGGGGCCGTGCTGCGCACCCTCGCCGCGGAAATCCCCACGACGCTCCCGGGCACCTTGGTGTTCAACCCCTGCCCCTTCCTACGGACCGACGTGGCCACGCTCCCCGACGGGTCACAGCAAGTCGTGACTGATCTGCCGGAGCTCGGCTATGCGTTCATCGTGGACCAGCCCCGAGCCGCCGCGTCATCCGAGCGACTGGTTGCCGGCGCGAGCGCCTCGTCCACGACGCTGGAAGGCTCACACCTGCGGCTGGATCTGAATCCGCGATCGGGGGCGATCGACTCGCTGGTGTCCCTGGCGGACGGCCTGGAATGGGTACGCGCCGGGAGCGACGGTCTGAACGCCATTCCCGGCGCCATCGTCGAGGGGTTGTCCCACGAGCGCATCCCCGGGGTCGGCACCCGCCTGGTGATGCGGCGCTGGTCGCCCGCTCGCGGCAACGTGCGCACGACGGTCACGCTGTACGACGCCCTCCCCTGGATCGACATCACGAACGACGCGGCTGCGGTGGGCGAGCGTGCCATGGAGTACCTCTTCGCGTTCGATCTTCCGAGCGCGCGCGCGACCTGGGAAGTACCGGCGGGACACGAGGAGTCAGCGGCGCCGGTGCACTACATCACGCACCTCCGCTGGCTCGCCGTCTCCTCGCAACGGGGCGCCGCACTGCTGCGCGGTCTCGATGCGCCGTTCGTTTCCGTGATGCAGGACGGCACCGTTCTGGCGCACGGGCCGCGCGGCCAGGCTCGCTACCGCATCTCGGTGACCACCGATGTCGTCGATCCGACGCTGGCAGGGCGCTTCGGTTGGGGAGCGGAGCCTCTCGTCACCGCACGGGTGAATCGTCAGCCCTCGGGTCGCCTACCGCGGCACGGTCCGCTCATCGTGGTGGATCAACCCGGGATGGCGATCGTGGGCCTCAAGCCCGCGGACGACGGGAACGGCTTCATCGTGTACGTGCAGGAGCTGCTGGGGTCGAGCCGGTTCGTCACGCTCGGCACGGGTGTCCTCACGTTCCAGTCGGGACGTAGGGTGGACTTCCTGGAACGCGACCTGGAGGACGTCTCCACCGTTCCCGGCGGTGTGGCGTTCGACATCTCGGCCTGGGGGGTCGTGGCGGTGCGCTTGCAGGGCATCGGGTTGCGGCCCGCTTGAACGGCCGGGAACAAAGAGGGTATATCTTGGGCATGACTCCTCCCACTACTCTCGGCGACCTCAAGCAAACCGAGTGGTCCGAGCCGCGCGTGCATCTCCGCTCCGTCAAGGACGAGATGCGGCACAACCTCATCTGCATGCTGGAAGCCGGCCAGGAGATCTTCCCAGGCATCGTCGGGTACGAGGAAACCGTCGTCCCCCAGACGATCAGTGCCGTGCTCGCGCGCCACAACTTCATCCTGCTGGGACTCAGGGGACAGGCGAAGAGCCGCATCCTGCGCCAGCTCGTGACGCTGCTCGACGAGGAGATCCCCATCCTCGCCGGCAGCGAGGTCAACGACAACCCGTTCCGGCCGATCTCGAAGTTCGGCCGCCAGCTCATCGAGGAGCGTGGCGACCGGGCACCGATCGAGTGGATCCCGCGGCACCGACGTTACGTGGAAAAGCTGGCCACGCCCGACGTGACCATTGCCGACATGATCGGCGACGTGGATCCCATCAAGGCGGCCCGCGGTGGACACCTGCTGTCGGACGAGCTCACCATCCACTACGGACTGCTGCCGCGCAGCAACCGCGGCATCTTCGCCATCAACGAGCTGCCGGACTTGGCGGGGAAGATCCAGGTGGGCCTGTTCAACATCATGCAGGAGGGCGAC
>JBDGYO010000228.1:0-4690 GCA_039584015.1 Gemmatimonadota bacterium
TGTCTACAACTGCAACCCGGTGGCGACGGTGCCCGATCAGCACGCCGTGCTGCGCGGGCTGGAGCGCGAGGATCTCTTCACCGTCGTGTTCGACCAGATCGTGACCGACACCGTTCCGTACGCCGACGTGGTGCTTCCCGCCACGACGTTCCTGGAGCATTACGATCTGCGGATGGGGTACGGCAGCTACGTGGTGGGCGGCGTGCAACCGGTGGTGACGCCCCCCGGTGTCGCGAAGTCCAACCACGAAGTGTTCGCGCTGCTGGGGCAGGCCATGGGCTTTGAGGACGAGGCGTTCACCTGGGATGACGAGACCGCGCTGCGGCGGACTGCGGAAGCTCTGTCGGTGAGTGTCGCGCAGGGCGGGATCGCGCGTTTCGATTTCCCCGGCGAGACGCCGGTCCAATTCGAGACGGTCCTGCCACGAACGGCGGACGGCAAGATCCATCTCACGCCGGGGGAGCTCGGGAGCGGCCCGTTCGTGTACCGGCCGCCGGACGCCACCTACCCGCTCGCGCTGATCAGCCCCGCGACTTCGAAGACCGTGTCCAGCACGATGGGAGAGTACAACCTCCCCAGGCTGTACGCGGAGCTCCATTCCGACGACGCCGCACCGCGCAACATCGGTGACGGCGATACCGTGCGGGTGCACAACGAGCTGGGGGAGGTCGTGTGCTCCGCGCGCGTGCGCGATCGCATGCGACCGGGCGTGGTGTTGATACCGAAGGGTGCGTGGCGCCGGGCGTCACGCTCGGGCTTCACCAGCACGGCGCTGTGTCCCGCTCACGTGAACGACGTGGGAGGCGGAGCGTGCTACAACGACGCGCGAGTGGAGGTGGAGCTGGCCTGACTTCGCAGCCGGTGTGCCGGCCCCGGATGCACGTCGCCCCTCACCGCCGAATGCCAGGCGATGAGGGGCGTCGCTTGTCGGGCTAGTCCTCCGGATCGAGGATCTGGTCGATGCGCGCCAGGGCATCTTGCAGGTGGACCCGCGTCGCCGCGTTGAGGCGGCGGTTCAGGGCCTGCCGGATGCCGCGCTGCAAGATTCCCAACTCGCCCCGTACGTAAGCGCGGATGTCGGACTGCGACACGTTCACGCCGTTGACCGAGCTGGCAAAGAAGCTCGGCAGCGCGGGGGGCTCCTCCGTCATGAGCCACTCCATCCGCTCCAAGTAGCCGCGCTGCATGTTGCGGCGGTACACGTCGATGGAGCCTCCGCTGCGTAGCTCCGTCCACACGGCCCCGCGCAGGTCCTCCATCATCTCGCCCAGGCCGTACGCGCTGCTTCCCACCCGCGCCTCGGTCTCGATGAGGCGCTGCATGCGGCGCGGGTCGAGCACCAGGTTCACCGCCCGCACCTGGAGGCCGCGCATCCGTTCCACCGTACCCACGTTCTCGATGCGGTGCAGGATGTCCTCGTCGATGATCCAGGTCGGCGGGGTGAACGCCTGCTCCGAGAGGAACTGCATGGCCCGGCGCTGGTCCGCTGCCGGGACGAACTCGTACACCGCACCGTCCTGGCCGTAGCGTTTGGACGTCTGCACCACGCCGCCGATGTAGGTGGCCACGTGCCCCATGTAGCGGTTCCACTGCGCAAGCACCTGGCCGTACAGCAGGCGCAGCTCGGAGTAGTCCTCCAGGTCGCGGTGGGTCCAGCTCACCAGGTTGGGAACGATGCGCTTGAGGTTGGCGATGCCGTACGCACTGGCCCGCATCGCGTCGTCACCGATCGCTTCGGTCTGTGAGGTCGGATCGATGGTGCTACGGTTGCCGAAGTGGTAGATGGGATCGTCGTACCGCTCGCGGATCCAGGCGTCGAGCGTCTCGCGCTCGGCGTCGGGCGAGGTCGCCTCCACGATGGGGCGGTAGCCCCACCGAATGGAGTGCTTGTCGTACACGCCGATGCCCGGCATCCAGCAGACGCCCTCGTCCCCCGGCTGGGCCACGTAGTTGAACCGGGCGTAGTCCATGATGGAGGGTGCCGTTCCCATGGCGCAGCTGAAGCTCGCCGAGCGCAGGGAGTCGACCGGATAAGCGGAACTGGCCTTCATGTTGTGCGGCAGCCCGAGGGTGTGCCCCACCTCGTGGGCTGCCACGAAGCGGATCAGCTCACCCATCACCTCGTCGTCGAAGGTCACGCCACGGGCGTCGGGGTTAGCGGCAGCCGTCTGCACGAAGAACCAGTTGCGCAACAGGTTCAGCACGTTGTGGAACCAGCCGATGTCACTCTCGAGGATCTCGCCGGAGCGAGGATCGTTAACGTGCGGACCGTACGCGTTCCGCACCGGGGAGGGGAACCACCGGATCACCGAGTAGCGGATGTCCTCGGGGCTGAACTCGGGGTCCTCCTCGGCGGAGGGCGGATCCTTCGCGATGATGGCGTTCTCAAACCCGGCTTCGGCGAATGCGGCGTTCCAGTCCTCCACACCCTGCTTGAGGTAGGGGCGCCACTTCTCGGGGGTCGTCGGATCGATGTAGTAGACGATCGGCTTCACCGGCTCCACCAGCTCGCCCCGCAGGAACGCCGCCGTGTCGCTGGGCTCCAGCCGCCACCGGGTGATGTAGCGCCGCGTTGTCACCTGTTGGTCGCTGAGGCCGTAGTCCACCTGCCGTACCCGGAAGAACCCGACCCGCTCGTCCCACATGCGGGCCTGCATCGGCTGCTCGGGCAGCAGGATCATGGAGTGGTTCATCTCGAGGGAGACGCTGCCGGTCGCCGCGTTGGAGGGTGGCTGTGCGGCGATGTACGTCATCACCACCCGCACCTCGATGTTCTGCGGGTAGCTGTGCGCCCAGTTCACGAAGGTGCGGTCCTTGTCCAGGTTGCGGATCTTGAACCGCTCACGGGTGGAGCGGCTCAATCCCAGCACCGGCACGTCGCCGGTGAACAGCGGCGTCACCTCGATCACGGCAGCGAGCGTGTCGGCGCTCAGGGCGTCGACCTTGAAGGCCGCGATGTCGAACGCCTGCACGATTGGCTCGAAGTTGGCGTTGCGGACCGCCTCAAAGATGGGTAGCGAGTCGTCGGCCACATTGGTGTACGACACGATGCGCAGCAGCACGCGGTTGTCGTGCCGCTGCCAGCGGACCGTCTCCGTGTTGTTCTTCTCTCCACCGTAGCCAATGTTCGCCGCCGTGCGGGCGCGGCGGGAGACGAGCAGCATCTCGCGCTCCAGCATCCCCAGGGGGATCTCGTAGTACCACTTGTCCTCCACCTGGTGTACGACGAACAAGCCCGAGTCGGACTTGGCCTTGTCCGTGATCACCTCGGCGTAGGGCTTGATCTTGGGCTTGTCCTTCTGGCTGGGCCGTGCTTGTGCCTGAGGCGAGGGCGTCGTCTGGGCATTGCCCTTGGCGCATCCGACGGCCGCGACGGAGCCCAGCAGGATCAGCATGGCGGTGAGCGAGCGCTGCATCGTGGTCTCTCCCGTGTGGGTCTGGTTGGTCTGGCCGAGAAAGCTAGAAGGGGGGACGCGGGGGCGCCACGCGTGGGTGCAGCACGAGAAACGGCCCCGCCGGCGGATACCGACGGGGCCGCTGGCGGCCGGAGAGGCAGGGAGTCAGCTCACCGTGATCTGCTGCATCATCCCGTGCAGGAAATGGGGCCGGAGGTCGCCCCGGTCCGGCACCCAACAGAGCACGGTGTACTCGCCGGGCTCGAGGTAGGTCGAGTAGCTGACGTGGTGGCCCGCGTTCATGCCGGTAATGCTGCCCACGATGTGGCCGGGCGGTGGCCCTTCGCCCCCCACCTCCATCCACTCCAGAAACTCCTCGACAGACTTCCCGGGCTCGGTCTGGATGATCACCATGTCGTGGACCTGCGGCCCGGCGTTCTCGATGCGGAAGGTCACGACCCCGCTCGGTATCGGGCCCGAAAACCCGAAGGCGTAGTCGGCCATCTGCACGGTCACGTCGGGCGTCGGTTCCGCGGCGAGTTGTTGCTCGGACTCGACGACCTCCAGCACCCGCGTCATGCCCTTCATGAGGTGCGGTACCGCGTCGGGAGAGGGGATGAAGCAGATCAGCACGTAGCGGCCTGCCTCCAGTAGCAGGGTGACGCTGGAGGTGTCGCCCGGCAGGGTCTCACCCGGCCCGCCGACGTAGGCGACGTACTCTGGCCAGTAGTTCTCGGTCTCGTACTCCGCCAACAGCTCGTCCAGCGTCCTGCCGGGTTCGATCCGGGCGATGACGGCATGGTGTGGCGCGGCACCGCTGTTCACCATGCGCACCGTCGTGACGCCGGCCGGGACCTGCTCGGGTGCGTCGTAGCCGTAGTCGCTGGCGACGACCGTGACGGTGTTGGGTGCCGGGGGCTCCTGCGGGGCGCATGCGGCCAGCAGACACAGTAGGAGTACTGCGGGGGCGAAACCGTGGTTCATGGGAGGCTCTCTGTGTGGGAAGGTGCCAACCTATGGCCTGTCGCTGACCCGGGCAAGCCCCGAAGCGTGGATTGACATCACAGGCTGCTTGCCTCAATCGTTGCCCTGGTTACCTACCGCAGCGAGGTCTCGTGCCCACATCCGCGCGCCGGGAGCTGAAGAAGCATCAGGGCCGCAGCGCCACGACCATCCACGGGTGGCCGTCGGTGCTGTTCGGGCTGCCGTTTTTCGGCGTCGGTGTCGGGGCGCTCCTGGTGTGGCGCGTCGCACCGGAGCAGGTCGAGGGGCCGACCCCTCTGTTGCTCTGGTTC
>JBDGYO010000229.1:0-4687 GCA_039584015.1 Gemmatimonadota bacterium
GTTGAGGATCTCACCCATGGTCACGCCACCCGAGCTGGCCGGGGGCATGGAGTAGACGGTGTGCCCGCGGTAGTCGATCACGATCGGCTCGCGCCAGATGGCGCGGTACGCCGCGAGATCCTCCATCGAGATGAGCCCGCCACCCCGTTCCATCTCGGCCACGATGAGCTCGGCGACCTGCCCCTCGTAGAACGCCCGTGCCCCGCTGTCGGCGATCGCCTGGAGGGTGCGGGCCAGGTTGGCCTGCACCAGGAGGTGCCCGGGCGGCGGCACCGAGCCGTCGGGCAGGAGGAACTGCTCGCGCGATGCCGGAAACAGGCGTAGCCGGTCGGACGCGGACCGGATCGACCGCACCCGCCGCTCGTCCAGCACGAAGCCCTCCCGCGCGAGCCGGATCGCCGGCTCCATCACCTCCGCCAGCGACAGCTTCCCGAAGCGGCCGTGCGCCTCGGTGAGGCCGGCCACCGCTCCTGGTACCCCTGGGGCGAGGTGGCCCAGCACACCCTTGTCGCCCAGGTTCCCGAGCGAGTCGAGGTACATGTCGCGACTGGCCCCGCCTGGCGCCATCTCACGGTAGTCGATGGTGTATGCCTCGCCGTCGGCGGTTCGAACCACCATGAACCCCCCGCCGCCGATATTCCCGGCGGAGGGGTGGACCACGGCGAGAGCGAAGCCCACTGCCACGGCGGCATCTACCGCATTGCCGTCCTTGCGCATGATGATCGCGCCGGCTTCGCTGGCGATGGGGTGCACCGACGACACGGCCGCGTGTGCGGCCGGAACGGAGACGGCCTCGTCGAACAGCGGCCAATCGGCCGGCACGTATGGCGAGGGAAGATCTGCCAGCGGCGCCGGCGCGGCGGCCGGCTCCGGGGGGCCGGCACAGGCGGTGATGACCGAAATGGCGAGCGCGTAGCGCAGCTTCAGTGGGGATAGCCTCATCGTCGTCCTCGTCCGCGTTGACCCGAACCCTATGAGGGTGGAGATTCCCAAATCTACCGCCTGAGCGGCTGCCCGCGATGCCCGAGCCCGACTTCCTCGATCCCCGCCTTACCGAACGGCGCAATCCGCGCACGGAGCGCATCGACGTCGCGTCCGCACTCGAGATCGTCGAGCTGATGAATGCCGAGGACCGGGCGGTGCCGGAAGCCGTGTACGCCGTGCGCCACGAGATCGCCAGCGTGATGGACCTGGTGGTGGATGCGTTCACTCAGGGCGGGCGACTGCTGTACGTGGGAGCGGGCACGAGTGGGCGCCTCGGTGTGCTGGACGCGACCGAGTGTCCCCCCACGTTCGGGACCCCGCCGGAGATGGTCGTGGGGGTGATCGCCGGCGGGACACCGGCCCTGACGCGTAGCCAGGAGGGAGCGGAGGATGATGCCGCGGGGGGCGCGCAGGCCGTAGACGACCAGCGCGTTGCCGCCCGGGACGTCGTGCTGGGGATCGCCGCGAGCGGCACCACGCCGTACGTGAACGCGGCGCTCGCGCGGGCCACGGGGCTCGGCGCGAAGACCGTGCTGCTCACCTGCACCGATCCACCGCCGGCTGCCGCCGAGGGGTGTGATGTGGTCATCGCCGTGCGCGTGGGACCGGAGGTGATCACGGGCTCCACGCGGCTCAAGGCGGGAACGGCCACCAAGCTGGTGCTCAACACGATCACCACGGGCGCAATGATCCGGCTCGGCAAGGCCTACGGCAACCTGATGGTGGATCTCATGGCGCTCTCGGAGAAGCTGCGTGATCGGGGAGAACGCATCGTCATGGAGGCATCCGGGGTGAGCCGGGAAGTGGCGCGGCGTGCCATCGAGGAGGCGGACGGGAGTGTGAAGCTCGCCGTCGTGATGGCTGGCCGGGGCGTGGGCGCGGCGGAGGCCCGCCGGCTGCTCGACGAAGCCGGCGGCGCGGTCCGCGCCGCGGCGGGCGATCCACCGGAGGTCGTCGGGTGAGCGTGCTCGTCGTGGGACTCATGTCGGGGACCTCCCTTGACGGTATCGACGCGGCGCTGGTGGAGATCGGCGGCGTGAGTGACGCGCGGCTCGTGGCGTTCCACACCCACTCATACTCGCTCGAACAGCGCACGCTGATCAGCGAAGCCATCGCGGGCGGCACCACGCAAGAGCTGGCGATGCTGCACCGCGAGCTGGGGAGGTGGCTCGCGGAAGCGGCGCGCGAGCTGCTCGACGGCGCCGACGTGGAGCCCGACCGGCTGGCGTGTGTCGCCTCGCACGGGCAGACGGTCTGGCACGAGCCGGGACAGGCCACATTGCAGCTCGGCTGCGCTGCCACGATTGCCGAGCGGGTGGGGGCGCGCGTGGTGAGTGACTTTCGCAGTCGAGACGTGGCGGCGGGGGGGCAGGGCGCTCCCCTCGTTCCGATGGCCGACGCCATGCTCTTCGGTCACCCGGCGCGCGGCCGGGCGCTGCTCAACGTAGGCGGGATGGCCAACGTGACCTGGGTGCCGCGCCGCGGAGACCTCGAGGGGGTGTTCGCGTTCGATACGGGGCCCGGTGTGGCGGTGATGGACGCGGTGACGCGCCTGATCGATCCGTCGGCACGCTACGACGTCGACGGCCGCCGCGCCGCCGGGGGCTCCACCCTCCCGTCGGTGCTCGATCGGCTGCTGGCAGAACCGTACTTTGCGGCCGCGCCGCCCAAGAGCACCGGACGCGAAGCGTTCGGTGACGGCTACGCTGCGGAGCTCATCCACCTAGTGCGCGAGGAGCATCCCGACGCGAGCCACGACGACTGTGTCGCCACCGCGTTGGAGCTGACGGCGTGCAGCGTGGCCGACGCTGTGCGGCGCTGGCTACCGGCCGAGCCGGGGCGGGACCTGCTCGTCGCGGGGGGCGGCGCGCGCAACCCTACGCTCATGGCGCGGCTGGGGGAGCTGCTGGACGGCTGGACCCTGGGGCGCTTCGACGAAGAGTTCTTCGACGGGGATGCGAAGGAAGCGTTGGCCTTCGCCTATCTGGGGTGGCGCGCGTTGGAGGGGCTGCCGGGCAACGTGCCGCGCGCGACCGGCGCGGCCGGACCGCGGGTCTTGGGAAGCGTTACCTGCTGAAGACGTCGAGCAGCCGCAGTACGGCGCTCGACGGCACAGCGTAGACGATCCGCCCGGCCGACTCCGGCTCTCCACCGTACACGACTGCCACCACTTCGCCGCCCCGATCGAACACGGGGCTGCCGCTCGCCCCCCGTGCGCCGTACCCGTCCACCTGGATCAGATCCTCCAGCGTCTTGCTCACCGAGCCGGCCCAGAAGCTGGTGCGGGCGTGCCCGCCAGTCATGGGGAGATCGGTGCCCAGGGGGAAGCCGATGAGCGCCAGCGGATCGCCCCGGTCCAACGTGTCGGGCCGGGCATTGAGTCCGTAGACCGTCGGCACCCCACTGCGGATGTCCACTTTCAGCAGCGCGAGATCGGCATCCGGTGCGACGGCCAGGACGCTGCCGCGCCACGTCTGCTCGGAGTCGGCGAAGCGCACAGCGATGCGGCGTGGCCGTCGCGTGCCGTCCTCGCCCGCCACCACGTGCCGGTTCGTGACCAGGATCCCGTCCGAGCGAACGGCGAATGCGGTAGCCGTGTGGACCTCGCCCTCGGCGAACTCCACCCACACGAGCGCAACCGCTCCCTGATTGCCGTCCACGATGCCGCCGTAGTCCACGTGGGCGGCGATCTCCTGGTAGTACAGGGCTTGGGTGGCATCGGCGAGCTGGCGCCGCAGTGCCTCGACATCCTCTGAGCTGCCGGCTTGCTGGGCGGTGGCGAGCCGGCTTTGCAGGTTCGTGACCGCCTCGTGGGAGCTTTGCAGGGCGGTGGCGAGGCCCTCGACTTGCCCTTCGAGCGCACGCACCGCCTCGTCAGCGGCCCGCAGGATGCTGTCGGTTCGGGCCTGCAGGGCCGCCAGTTCACGCTCCAGTTCACGCTCCAGCTCCTGCTCCTGACGCCAGGTCTGGTAGAGGAACACCGCTGCTACGGCAACAACGGTGATGGTCACGCCGATGAACACGGTGCGCAGCTTCCGGGTTTGTCGCACCACCTCCACGCGGATCCGCTCGGTGGTGCTCACTCGCCGCTCGCCCGAGCTCACCGCGGCCGCCACGGGCGACGGTTGCGGCCGGGTCGCCCGGGCCGCCACCCCGTCGGGTGTGCCCTCGGGGACGAGGCGCACCTCCATGACCGGGCCCTCAGCCCCGAAACGGATCTGGTCGGTGTCGTCTAGCCTCACGTCCCGCGTGATGCGGTGACCGTTGACCAGTGTCCCGTTGCGACTGTCCAGGTCCCGCACGTACCAGTGCTCGCCCTGCTTCATCACAGCGGCATGGCGCGCCGAGACGTCGAGGTCGTGTTGGGGATCGAACTTCAAGTCTGACGCCGGGTGGCGTCCGATGCTGACGTATGGCTTGGAGAAGACCTCGATGTAGCCCGCGCGCGCGCCCGTGAGGATCTTGAGCTGGGCCTTCACGGCGTCGTGGTCAGAAGCCGCTGGCCGCGATCAGGAGGGACGCTACCGCGATGGCGGCTGCCGCGGCACCGGCAAGGATCAAGCGTGTCCGGTTTTGCGGTGTGGGTGGGGGGGTGCCCCGGTAGACGGGAACCGGCTCGGTGGTCGATTCCGGATCGAGCAGCGGGTACACCTGATGGCCCACCGATTCATCGTCGTCGGGGTCGGCCAGGCCAGTGCCGTGG
>JBDGYO010000230.1:0-4666 GCA_039584015.1 Gemmatimonadota bacterium
CCGTGGATTTCAACGAGCTGACGCTGCCACGGGACGGCGGCGTGGCCGAAGGGCGCATGGACGTCTACCGCCGCGGGCTGGACGACTTCCTCGACGGCCGGCCGGATTGGGCCGTCGAGCGCCGCTTCGTGGTCGCCCACAGCTTCGGGGGGATGCTGGCGCTCCACTGGCTCCTGACACACGGCGTCGCGGGCGTCGCGCGCATCGACGGGCTGTTGCTCATCGGCACGACGGCAGGCCGGATGTTCGATGTCGTGCGCCTGCGGCTCGGGAGGTTGGGCGGGCGGGATCACCGCATGCCCGTGAACTACCTCATGCCGCTCTGGAACACGCGGATCGTCACGCGCGCGATGAAGCGGGCACTGACCGGTGGGTCACTCGCCGCGCAGCGGGTCGACTTCCGCTCACTGACCAATCGTTCCGACCTGGCCCTCGACCTCGCCGGTTGGCGCAACACCGATTGGCGGGCGATGCGTTCCTATCGTACGGCCATGCGCGGTTTCGATGTACGGGCACGGTTGGGGGAGTTAGCGGTACCCACCATCGTGCTGCACGGCACCGAGGACGGACTGTTCCCACTTTCGGTGGCCCGCGACCTGGCTGGCCGACTCCCCAACGCAGAGCTCCGGGAGGTGCCGGGTGCCGCGCACGGCCTCCCCCTGACGCACGGAGAAGAAGTCCAGCGTGCCCTGCGGGACCTCACCGCCACCTGAATACCCTGAGCGCCACACCGAAGCTCACACCCCCCCACGCCACCAGCAGCGCCAGGAGCCCGGCACTCGCCGCGAGCGGCGCGCCGTCGAGCAACACCGACCGGAGGGCGTCGTTCAGTGTCGTGAGCGGCAGCGCCCGGATGAACGGCTGCATCGCCTCGGGGAAGTGGGAGTAGGCGAAGAACACGCCCGAGAAGATCCACATCGGGACCATCACTAGGTTCATGATCCCCGAAACCCCCTCGATCGTCTTGGCCCGACTCGCCACGAGCAGGCCCAGCCCCGAGAACGTCATCGCACCGAGCACCACGATCGCCGTCACTGCCAGGAGCGATCCCCGCACCGGCACGTCGAACACCCAATGGCCGAACAACAGCACCGCAGCGACCTCGAAGCCGAGGAAGAAGAGCCGCGCCAGCATGAACGAGAGCATGAACTCGCTCTTGCGCATGGGAGAGGCCAGCAGGCGCTTGAGCAGCTTGTCGTTGCGCGCCTTCACGATGCCGAAGCCAATCCCCCACATCCCCGTCCCCATGATGTTGAGACCGATGAGCCCGGGAATCAGGAAGTCGATGTAGCGCGCTCCCGGCTCCATGACCTTGACGTCGCGGATCTCGATCACGTCCCGCCGCCCGGCGGTCTCCTGCAGCGCATCCCGCACCACCAGCCGCGCCACGTCGCTCTCGGTGCGCGTGGAGTCGTATCGCAGCGCCACCGGATCGCCCGGCGACACGACCAGTGCCACACGCCCAGTGCGCAAGCGATACTCCGCCGCGGCGCTGTCCAGTAGCACCGCCTCCACCCGTTCTGCCTCGTTGAGCGCCGCCACGAGGGTGACAGCGCCGTCGGCCTCCTCCACCGCGATGCGCACCACCTCGGGGCCACGACTCTTGAACGCGAGACCGAGGGCGAATGCCAAGACGATGGGGAACGCGAACACCCAGAACATCGCTTCGGGCTCCCGCGTGAACTCGCGGATGCGCCACTGCGTGAGCTGAACGATGCTCCCCAGTCTCGGCCTATTCATCGCGCAGGTGCCTCCCGGTGAGGGAGAGGAAGACATCCTCCAGGGTGGCGTGGTGCGTCGTCAGCTCGCTCAGCGCGGTGTCCCGCCGGTCCAGCAGCTTCATCAACGCGGGAACAGCCTCGTGCACCCGACTCGCCGTCAGGTGAACCTTGCTGTCGCCGTGCGCCACGTGCTCCACACCGGGGAGCGCGGCCAGTGTCTCGTCGTCGGGCGCTGTGCCCTGCTCCAGGGCGAACTCCACCACGTGCTCCGCCCCCAACGAGGCGATGAGCTCCCGCGGCGATCCGAGAGCGATGATCTCGCCATGGTCGATGACGGCCACGCGATCGCACAGACGCTCCGCCTCTTCCATGTAGTGGGTCGTGAGCAGCACCGTGCCGCCGCGCCGACGGAAGTCCGCGATGATCCCCCACAGTTGGCGCCGGGACTGCGGGTCGAGACCCGTCGTCGGCTCGTCGAGGAACAAGATGTCGGGATTGCTCACCAGCGCGCAGGCCACCGCCAGCCGCTGTCGCTGCCCGCCGGAGAGCTTCCCCACCCAGGCGCGACGCTTCTCCTCCAGCTGCACCATGCGCAGCACGTCGGCCACCTCGTTCCCTTCTCGGTAGAAGCTGCGGAACAGACGCACCGCCTCCTCAACGCTCAGCTTGTCCGGGAGCTTGGTCTCCTGCAGTTGCGTTCCGAAGCGCTGCCGCAGCTCGGCCTCGTGGCGTCTCCAGCCGAGCCCCAGCACCTCCACCTCACCGGCATCGGGGATCAACAGTCCCTGTATGATCTCAATGGTGGTGGTCTTCCCCGCCCCGTTGGGACCGAGCATGCCAAAGCACTCGCCCTGCCGAACCTCGAGATCGATTCCGGCGACGGCGACGACATCGGGCGGGTAACGCTTGACGAGCCCGCGACACGCAATGGCTACTGCAGACATGCCCGGCAATCAACGAGGTGCCCGCGCGAGAAGCAAGCGCCCGATCGGCTGGCGCCCGCTCGGTTGGCGCGGCAGCTTCCGCACCATGGCCATCGGGCTCTCCCTGGCGGTGATCGTGGCGGCGTGGGTGCTACTGCTATTGCAGGTCGAGCCCGTGCCCACTTGGTTCTACGTCTTCGCGTGGTATCCCACCCTGGTGCTGCTCGATGCACTGGCGAGCCGGCGCGAACACGAGCGTCCGGTATACCGTAGTGCGGGGCGAGCACTCTCCCTGCTGGCGTGGTCCCCGGTGGTGTGGCTCCTGTTCGAAGCGGCCAACTTCCGCCTGCGGAACTGGTACTACGTCTTCCTGCCGTTCCATCCCGCGGAGCGCTGGGCGGGCATCGTCCTGTCGTTCGCTACCGTGCTCCCTGCGCTGTTCCTCACGGCGCGCCTGCTGGACAGCGCGGGCGTTGGCCGGACCTGGCACGCCCGGCCGGTGACGGTGCACCGCTGGCATCTCGACGCCTCGGTGGCGCTGGGGCTCTCGACGCTCGCGCTCGCGCTCGCCGTGCCACAGCTGTTCTTTCCCCTCACGTGGGGCGCAGTGTGGCTCCTCGTCGAGCCCGCCGTGTACCGCCGACACCCGGAGTGGTCCCTGTTCCACGACATCGAGCGTGGCGAGTGGGGTCGCATCGCCCGCCTCCTCCTCGGGGGACTCCTCGTAGGTGTGCTGTGGGAGTGTTACAACTTCTGGGCCCGCGGCAAATGGATCTACACCGTCCCGTGGCTCGAGCACCTCACGTGGTTCGAGATGCCCCCCCTCGGGTTCATCGGCTTTCCTCTGTTCGCCCTTGAAGCATGGACCCTGTACCACGCCCTCGCCACGTTTGGTGTGGCCCTGCCGTTCGACGGCGGTTGCACACCGACCAGGCGTCGGCTGCTTCTGGCGGCGCCCGCGGCCCTCGGCCTCACCGTAGGCATCCTGCTGGGCATGGAGGCCTGGACCATCAGCTCGACTACGCCGCGGGTGGTGGACCTCCCCGGTGTCCCGGCGGCGCACCTCTCGGCCGTGCGGCAGGCCCGTCCCGGTTCGGTCTTCGCGCTCGCGGCAGCTGCGCCTGAGGCGCTGGCCCGACAGACGGGCATCGCGGCGGACGAGGCAGGTACGGTGATCAAGGTGAGCCGGCTCGTCACGCTCCGGGGGATCGGAACCGCCCACGCGCGAACGCTCCAGCAGGTGGGCGTCACCACGGTGTGTGAGCTGGCGCACCGGGAGCCGGCCGCGCTGTGGAGCACCGTCCACCAGGTTCTGGCTGGCGCCGACTCGCCGACCGATGGCGGGTCGCCCACGACGCTCGGACCGGCACCACGTCCGACTGCCGCGGAGGTGGGGGTCTGGGTGCGGGCCGCGCGGCGCGATTGCGCGCCTGGTTAGCTTTCGTGCCCATGTTATCGATCGCGCTCAAGGTTCTCGCGGCACTGGCGATCATCTACGCGCTGGTGGTGCTCCTCGCCTGGCGGTTTCAGGACCGGATCGCCTTTCCCGGTTCCGGTGGTCCGCTGCCGTCCCCCACGGCCGTCGGCATCCCCGACGGAGAGCTGATCACCGTCACCACGGAGGACGGCGTCGAGCTGCGCGGCTGGTACCTCCCACCCATTCCGGCCCCGCCCGAGGGCGCGCGCGCCCCCGGGCTGCTCTGGTTCTACGGCAACATGGAGACGGTGGGCCAGCTCGCACCCGTGCTGCGGGAGTTCCGGCCTCCTGGAATCGGCATGGTGGTGCTCGACTACCGGGGGTACGGCCAGAGCGGCGGCTCCCCGACGGAAAAGGGGATCTACCGGGACGCCGAGGCCGCCTGGCGCTTTCTCACGGAACGCCCCGAGATCGACTCGACTCGCATCGCGATATACGGCCGCTCCGTGGGGAGCGCGGTGGCGCTGTACCTCGCCACGGAGCGCCCGGCGCGGGTGGTCGTGCTGGAGTCGGCGTTCACCAGCGGCCGCGAGATGGCCGACAAG
>JBDGYO010000231.1:0-5465 GCA_039584015.1 Gemmatimonadota bacterium
CTGCTCGGCATCGTTGCGGCGACGCTCGTCGTGTTCGGGGTCGCGGCGGTCTACGGTGCATCGAGCATCTGGGCGGTGCAGAGTGGTCACCCGGGGAGCTACTTCGCGCTGCGCCAGCTGCTCGGTGCGGTGCTCGGCATGGTGCTGCTCCTGGTTGCCGCCCGCGTCGACTATCACGTGTGGCAGCAGTATGCCTGGCCGCTGTTGGGTGTGGTGGTGGTGCTGCTTGTCGTGCCGTTGTTGCCGTTCACACGGGCGATCGCCCCGGAGGTAAACGGCGCCCGCCGCTGGATTACCGTCGGCCCCGTCACCCTCCAGCCGTCGGAATTCGCCAAGCTGGCGGCGGTGGTATGGACGGCGATGCTCGCCGTGAAGAAGGGACCGCTGGTGCGCGAGTTCAAGCGTGGCCTGCTGCCCTTCGTGGTCGTCCTCGTTCCCATGGCGATGCTGATTCTGCTGGAGCCCGACCTCTCCACTGCGGCGGTGACGGTGCTGTTGGCCGGGCTGGTACTGTTCGCCGCCGGCGCGCGCATCGGCCACTTTCTGCTGCTGGGCATCGTGATGCTGCCGCTGCTGTGGCACGAGATCGTGTCGGCGCAGTATCGACTGGCGCGCATGGTGAGCTTCCTGAGCGCCGGAGGCGACGTCGCGGAGTCGGGCTGGCAGATCCAGCAGTCGCTCATCGGGATCGGGGCGGGCAGAGTGCTCGGTGTCGGGTTCGGGGAGGGGCTGCAGAAGTTGGGATACCTGCCGTACGCCTACTCAGACTTCATTTTCTCGACGATTGGTGAGGAGTGGGGCTTCTTCGGCGTCGCACTGGTGATCGCGCTGTTGGGACTCTACTTGGGGCTCGGGTTCCGTGTCGCGCGCACTGCGGCCGACCTGTTCGGCAAGCTGCTCGCCACGGGCCTCACCGCGATGATCGGCATCGCCGCCCTGCTGCACGTCGGCGTGACGCTCGCCATCGTGCCCACCACGGGAATCCCGCTGCCCTTCATCTCGTACGGCAGGTCGAGCCTGCTCGTCTCCCTCGTCGCCACCGGCATCATCATCAACATCGCCGACCGCCGCACTACCGTGGGGAAGCGGCGATGATGCGCATCCTCATTGCGGGCGGCGGCACGGGAGGGCATCTGATGCCGGCCCTGGCGCTCGCCGAGGCGCTGTCGCGGGAGCGGGATGATGTGGAGCCCGTGCTCGTTGGAGCCGCGCGCGGCGTCGAAGCTGCACTGCTGCCCACGCGCCCGTTCCGCCACTACCTGCTCCCCGCGGAGCCCATCCACCGTCGCGCGTGGTGGCGCAACGTCCGCTGGCCTGTGGTGCTCGCCCGGCTGCTGCGGGAGGGCGCCCGGGTGCTGGATCTCGAGCAACCCGCACTCGCGTTGGGCACGGGCGGTTATGCCTCGGGACCGATTCTCGCCCAGGCGCGCCGGCGCGGTATACCGCTCGCGCTGCAGGAGCAGAACGCGTATCCGGGAATCGCCACGCGTTGGCTCGCGTCGCGCGCGCGCCAGATTCACCTGGGCTTCCCCGAGGCGGCGCGCCACCTGCGGCCGGGCCGCGAGACGGCGGTGCACGAGCTCGGCAACCCGATCGTGCCCCCGCCGGAGCCCCGCCCAGTTCGGGAAGCAGCGCGCGCCGTGCTGGGGGTCGGCGCCGGGGCTCCCGCGGTGCTCGTCATGGGGGGAAGCCAGGGGGCCCGGAGCATCAATGCGGCCGTGGCAGAGGCGCTCGAGGGCGGTCTACTCGAGGGGGTGACGCTGCTTTGGAGCACGGGGCCCGCGACGTTCGAGGTGTTCGAGCGGTTCCATCGTCCGCCTGACCGTCTGGTCAGGCCGTTCTGGGATCCGATCGCGCAAGCGTATGCGGCGGTTGATCTTGTGGTTGCCAGGGCCGGTGCCATGACCACCGCTGAACTGTGTGCCTGGGGTCTCCCGTCAATCCTGGTGCCCCTTCCGTCGGCCGCGGCCGGGCATCAGGCGCGCAATGCCCAGGCATTGGCCGGCGCGGGGGCCGCCCTCCACCTCACCGATGCCCCGATCGCCGGTTCTGTGCTCGCCCAGGAGGCTCAGCGGCTGCTTCAGGACCCCTCCAGGCTCGACCTCATGGGACGTGCGGCTGCGGGCCGAGGACACCCGAACGCAGCCCAAAGGATCGCCTGCGAGCTCCTCGCCATAGTGAGCTAAGTCCAAGGGCTTTCGTAACTTTCGCGATTCTCCTATATTAGCGCCCAAAGATGCACCTTTACGCCCCGGACGATCCCCGGCCCATCCATTTCATGGGGATAGCGGGCGCAGGGATGAGTGCGCTGGCCCTCATCGCCCTGCGCCGCGGGGTGCCAGTCACCGGATGTGATACGCACCCGGCGGCCGCCGATGAGCTGGCCCGCATGGGTGCCCAGATAGCGACGGGGCACGACGCGAGCCATGTAACTGGTTCGCGTGCAGTGGTTTACACGGCAGCTGTCCCACAAGAGCACGCCGAGTTGGAGGCGGCTCGGGCTGCCGGTATCCCGGTGGTGCCCAGGGCCGATGCCCTGGCGCAGATCGTGGCGCCGGGCAGGGTGGTGGCCGTAGCCGGTACGCACGGCAAGACCACGACCACCGCCATGGTGGCAGACGCGCTGGCGGCTGCCGGTGCCAATCCGACGGCCCTCGTGGGAGGTCGGGTCGCCGCGTGGGACGGGAATGCGCGGCTCGGCGACGATGACGTGTTCGTGGTCGAGGCCGACGAGTTTGACCGTGCGCTTCTCAAGCTGCAACCCACGGTGGCGTTGGTGGGGAACGTGGAAGCTGATCATTTGGAGTGCTACGGGTCGGTGGAGGCGCTCCAGGATGCGTTCGTCGAGTTCGCGGCGCGCGCGCAGCGGGTGGTGGTCGGCGCCGACGATGCCGGTGCGAACCGGGTGGCCCGTGCGCTCGAGGTCGCGACGTGGCGGGTAGGGCTCGCCGACAGTGCCGACCTTCGGCTGTCGGATGTTCGGCGGGAGCAGGATGCCACGGTCGCGACGCTCGCGCTGCCGGGCGGACGCACGGTGGAACTGCGGCTCTCGGTGCCGGGGCTGCACAACCTGCGCAACGCCGCGATGGCGGTCGGCGCGGTGCTGGCGCTGGACGCCGATGTGGACCGGGCGCTCGAAGGCCTGGCGGCGTTCCGCGGTGTAGGACGGCGGTTCGAGGTGTTGGGCGCCATCGACGGCGTGACGGTGGTCGATGACTATGCGCACCACCCCTCCGAGGTCGCGGCAACGCTCGCGGCGGCGCGGCAGCGGTATCCGACAGCGCGGTTGGTGGCGGCGTTTCAGCCCCATCTCTACTCGCGCACGCAGGCGCTGGGTGAGGCGATGGGGATTGCCCTGGCGATGGCCGACCTGGCGGTGGTGACCGATGTATACGCGGCGCGCGAGAAGCCGATTCGCGGTGTGACGGGCAAGATCGTGGCGAAGGCGGCCAAGCGCGCAGGTGCGAAGGTCGAGTGGGTGCCCAAACGGGAGCGTTTGGCTGGGAAGCTCGAGAAACTCGTGGGAGAAGGCGACGTGGTACTGACCCTCGGAGCCGGCGACATCACGGAGGTCGGGCGTGACCTGCTCGAACGCCTCGCGGGGAGCGCGGCGTGAAGCGGCGGCTGGTCTTGTTCTGCCTGCTCGTGCTCGTCGTGATCGCCACGGCTGGATTCGCGCCGCGAGCGCTGCGGCGCGTGGAGTTCTTCCGCATGCGTCAGGTCGAACTGATCGGCCTGCGCTACCTCGCACCGGAACAGGTGCTCGAGACCCTCGACTTCGGGCCTGCCCACCATCTCTTCGATCCGACGGACGCCATCGAGCGACGGGCGGAGGCCATCCCCGGCGTGGTGGACGTAAAGGTCCAGCGCCGCCTCCCGGGGACGCTACGCCTCGTGGTGGCGGAAGAGGTGCCGGTCGCGTTCGCGCCGGGGCCAGCCGGGCTGGTGCCGCTGGATGCGGAGTGCCGCCCCCTCCCGTATGATCCCGCGGTGAGCGGCTTCGATCTTCCCCTGGTGCCGCGGGTGGATACGATGGTGGTGCGTGCGCTCGCGCTGGTGCGGACGGCCGATTCGTCCCTGTTCCAGGAGGTGGACGCGGCACGGCGCGGCGCGGGTGGAACGGTGGTGCTCGAGCTGGGAGAGCATCGGGTGCTGCTGCGGGCAGCGCCCACTCCTAACGAGATCCGCGCGGTGGAGACGGTGCGTCAACAGCTAATGCGATCCGGCCGCCCGTTCGAGGCGCTGGATGCCCGGTTTGCCGGGTGGGTGGTCGTGCGGCGGGGTCGAGTATGAAGCGCGAAGCGGTAGTGGTCGGCCTCGACGTCGGGAGCACGAAGACGTGTGCGGTCATGGCAGAGGCGACCGGTGACGGTCGGCTCCCGAAGTCCCGCGTCCTCGGCGTGGGGATGGCCAAGTCCGGTGGCGTGAAGCGCGGCCAGGTGCGCGACATCGAGGAAACGACCGACTCGATCGTGCGCGCGCTGCGCGACGCGGAGCGCATGGCGGGTGTGAAGGTGCCGTCGGTGTACGGTGGGGTCGCCGCCGAGAACATCTCGTGGCAGATGGAGACGGGATTGGCGTCGGTCACGGGAGAGGAGATTCGCCGACAGGACACCGACCGGGGATGTGCCTCATCGGCGTGCACGCCCAGGCGGCGCAGAACCTGCGCCGTGCTGTGAAGCGCGCGGGCTACGGCGTCACGGAGTTCGTGCTGGAGCCGTTGGCGGCGTCGCTGGCCGTCGTGACCAGCGACGAAAAGGAACTGGGCTGCGCGCTGCTCGACATCGGGGGTGACTCGACCACCCTGGCGGTGTTCCACGACGGGAAGCCGCGCTACGTCGACTCGCTTCCCTACGCGGCAGGCCGGATCACGAGTGATCTGGTCCAGGGGTTGAGCGTGACCCAGGCCGACGCGGAACGCATCAAAGAACGGTGGGGGGTAGCGTACACCCCCATGGTGAATCCGGACGAGATGATCGAGCTGCCCGGAACGCCAGGACAGGGCGTCCGCGGAGCAAAACGAGAGCTGGTTGCCCATATTATCCAGGAGCGCCTCGACGAGATCTTCGGGCTCGTGGTGGATCGCCTGGAAACTGCTGGTTTCGGCGGGAGGCTTCCCGCCGGTGTGATCCTCACGGGTGGGGGTGCGCAGCTCGCTGGGATCGTGGAGCTGGGGCGAGACGTGTTCGCGATGCCGGTGCGACGGGGATCTCCCGAGCGCGGCATCAGTGGGTTGGTGGACAGTGTGCAGGCGCCGCGGTACGCGGTACCCGTGGGGTTGGCGCTCCACGGTGTGCAGCGACGCGTGCGAGGGGATGCGGCCGGAGGCACCGGGGTCGGTCGGCTGTTCGGTCCGGTGAAGCGCTGGCTGCAGGAGTTCTTCTAACCGCCGTGAACGAGGGGCCAATGGTCTTCGAACTCGAGGAAACGGTATCCAAGAACGCCCGGATGCGAGTCTCTGGTGT
>JBDGYO010000232.1:0-4619 GCA_039584015.1 Gemmatimonadota bacterium
CAGGCCATGTGGTGGCAACGGGGAGGAGAACAGAGGGAGTAAATCCCCTGACTCCGGGTAGCCAGCGCGTGAGGCGGCCCACCACCTTCGGGTGTGTGGGTCGCCTTTTTTTTGCCTTCAAGCCTCGTAGTCGCCCGGTGGCCGCGCCGCGACTGCGCGGCCTAGAATGCGACCACAAATCCGGTGGTCGATTTCGTGTCCAGTCGCACCACGCCCTCCGGCGGCCGGCTGTCGTAGTGGGCCCGGAATGTCACTACCAGGGAGATCGGTCCGCTGATTACTACGGACAGCCGCCCTTCGGACAACACTCTCACATCTGCTGGGTCGTCGAACCGAGGCTGGACGTAGACAGTAATCCCAAGCGTTGTGCGATCGACGATGGTGATGGTCGACGAGAGATAGTTGCTCCAGCGGTGCGCGGAGGTGCTTGGTGGATGGACTGCACCGGGCTCCAGGTCGAGTTCCTCGTGCTCGAACAGGTACGCAGTCCCCCACCAAAGCTGAGTAGCTTCACGGCGAAGCAGGGTGATCCGGAGTCCGCCCCCGACGAGGCCCCGAAACGTCAACAACCTCGCCTTGTCATAGTTGAGCTGCACGAACGCTTCAGGCCGCAGTCGAGGACGATACGCGTACACCCCACGGACGTGTATCAGGGCCTCATTGAAGAACTCCTGTCCTTCGGCCCATCCGAAATCACCGCTGCTGACGACGAACGTGGTGAAGGCTTGGCTCGAGTGGCCCAGCACTCCAGCCATCCCGAACGCCACGAGCTCCACGTTGCCAGTCCTGATGGACATGTCCAGGCCGCCGGATCCCCAGAAGCCAAGACGGTCTTCGTCTACCCTCGACTTCTCGATGTTGACTTGGAGTGCCGAGGCCGGGAGGGCTGTCAGCGCCGTCAGGAGCAACACCTCGTGAGTCACGCGGCTGAGTCCAGGACAGAAGCACCACATCTCTTGATCGGGGCGGCATCAATGACCGGTGGCCAGGCTTCTTCGCTCAGCTGCCATCGTCTGGGGTCTCTGACACACTTGTGACGTCCTCCCCGAGACTGTCCACAAGCAGATGGCAGAGCGCGTCGCGCTGCGCAACGTCCAGCTCCCCCTTCTCGAAGTAATCCCAGAGGCGATGCTCGATTAGCCGGTAGCGTTGCCCCGCCGTCGCGGTGTCGGGGCGGGGTACGGCGGCTCTGATCTCCGCCGCGAGCGCCCGCGTGAGGTTGTCTTTCGCTTCCTTGGTGCGCTGGTCGATCAGGTCCCGCAGGTAGCGCCACCGTGTCTTGTCCAGCTCCCCGGGGCGCCACCACCGCCGTCGTACCCGGTCTCGGATCTCGCGCCGCAGATCCTGCAGTCTCTGTACGGAGTCCGGCACGTCCTCATCGACCGGGATGGCGAGTAGTCGCCTTGCGATCTCGTTGCTGATCCGGTCGCGGCGCCACCTGATCAGCCCCTTGTAACCGCCGATCAGGATCACGAGGCTCGCCAGCGTCCGCCACGTCACCGCCAGCCAGTCGATAGGGGGCTTCGAGGGGAGGAATCCGGCCTCCTTGTAGTAGCGCTCGGCGTCGGGATGGAGTGGGAGCGACGAGAGGTCGTCGGCCATGTTGGCCCGCACCCCCAGAAAGGCCTCACCCTCGAAGACGGCTCTCGTGATCGTGCCGACGTCGAATGGCAGGTCTTCCGTGGTCACGAGCACCGCCCGAGTGCTGATGGTGTGAATTGCGGGCTCGCCCTCCTTCTGGCTGCCGTACGTGCGGGGCTCGATCATGGATGCCTCGAACACGTTGCGCGTCATCGGCGCACGCTCCGGCTGTCCCAGTGAGAGCAGCTTGATACTTCCGTCGTTGAGGATGGTCTTCATCGCCTCGCCTGGCACGTAGCTGACGAAGAAGCCCACGTCGATCTCCCCGCTGTGGAGGCGGTTCACCATGTCGGGGACCGACAAGTACGACGGTATGATGCGCCCTGACCCGATCCCGTGGTGGTCGAGGATGACCTGCGAGACGATCTGTGTGGCGCTGTTGTCTGGGCCGAGGCAGACCCTGAGCGACGCCGCCGGGCGCGGGAGCGCCGCCTGAGCCTTGGCGAGCTCGGACAGGGTCGTGATCGACCGGCCCCCAAGCCTCGCCTCCAGGCCGGCCAACGTCTCGCGCCGCACGATCACGTGGAGCTGCTCTCGGTGGAGCGCGGCGATCCGCCGTATGTTCGAGACTGGCGGGATGCGGAACTCGTCTCCCGAGCCGACCTGATAGACGAATCGGGGCTGGCCGAAGCGCGAGGCGAGCGCGGCATCGTACTGCATGATGGCCAAGGTGGGCCGGCTGCCCAGCAGGGTGGCGTTCTCGAGGGACCCATCCGACTGCACCACTCTCGCGGGGATCCCACGCTGGGTCAGCAACTGCTGGATCATCCTGCCCAGGTGGTAGTACTTCCCGTTGACCGCTCCCGTGGCGACCAGCAAAGCTCCCCTGGTTTCCGCCTCGAAGCGTCGTGCGCCCGGATGCAGAGGCAGCGCCGGCGGGATGTCAAACGCCCTGGTGAGCCTGATGTCCTGCGCCTTGGGGTGTGCCAGCAGGAGGTCGCCAATGTTGTCGAAGAGCGCTTCGAGTACCAGGAATGCGAGGTCGGCGGGGACCTCGGTCCGCGCGGCGAGGAAGACGTCGGCCCCGACGGTCTGGATCGGCTCGGCCTGATTGTGATAGAAGTTCGCCGGTATGCTCACCTCCACGAGCGCCAGCGCTCCCTCGGTCGCCGTGAGCCGATCCCGTGCCTGAGGATCCAGGCTCAGGAGCTCGCCCCTGCCTGAGGCGAGCGCACGCTGCACCGCCTCCGTGGGTGTGCCCGCGGCGAAAAAGGCGACGTCCAGCCTCCCGTCAATGAGCCGGTCGGCCGCTTCGGCGAAGCTGCCCGCATCGTCGGGCGTGTACGTTCCCTCGGTGAGTCCCAGGGTCTCGAGCATCTGCGTGACCAGGAGTCGCGTCCCGCTCGCCTGCGGTCCGACGAAGATCCTCCTCCCGCGGAGGTCGGGTATCCTCCGAATCCTTGTGCCGCGGCGCACGACGATCTGCACGACGTCCGTGTACAGGCGCGAAAGAACGCGCACGCCCCTTCGCGTCTCTGGGTCGCTAGCAAGGGCGCTGACGAGTGCAGGTCCCTGCACGAAGGCGAGATCAGCTTCGGCGCCCAGCAGGCGCTGGATGTTCTCCTGGGTTCCGGCGGACCGCTCGGCCGTGACGTATTCGATCGGTTGGTTGGGTAGTCGCGCGAGAATGCGCGCCAACTGGTCGCCCAGCCGGTAGTAGGTGCCACCAGGCGTGGCGGTCGCGATCGTGACCTGCCACGAACGGTCCCTGTCGGTGAGGATCGTGAGGCTGACCCCCACCACCACAGCGATTGCGGTGACGACGGCCAGGCCAGTGACGAGCTTCCTCGGCTGGTCCTGCCTCATTGGGTCTCCGACCTAGTGAGCGGCCTCACGACTCGGCTGCCAGCCGACGGCTTGCACGGCGGGGAACGCCACGACGGGAGGTCGACGCACGAGTTGCGCTCTGGGTTGGCGATCGGGAATAACGATGTAGAACATTCGGGTTGCGCCGGCGAGTCGCAAGCCGACAACACGACTCATTAACTCGGAATTGGCGACTGCCTACCCTCCGCGTCCGCGTCGAGGTACACCACTGTGTTGTGGTGCTGCCTGAGGTACGTCGCGGGCAGTTGCGGTGAGATCTCCTCCTCGAGCATGCGCCGTACGGTGACCGTCTTGTGCGAACCGTTGGCCACCAGAACGACTTCCGCGGCCCCGAGAATGGTTGCGATGCCCATCGTGATGGCCTCACGTGGCACCGCGTCTTCCGAACCGAAGTCGGGGGCGGCATCCTGGCGCGTCACGGTATCGAGCTCGATCAGGCGAGTGCGAGACGCGGCGGTCGATCCCGGCTCGTTGAACCCGATGTGGCCGTTGCGTCCCAGGCCCAGAATCTGAAGGTCGATGCCTCCCAGCTCGTCGATTGCGGCCTCATAGGCTGCGCAGTGGGCTGCGACGTGCTTCCGCGACACGGTGCCGTCGGGAATGTGGACCCGCTCGGGCGGGAGATTCACGTGGTCGACCAGCACCTCCCGCATGTATCGGTGGTAGCTCTGTGGGTGCCTAGGCTCCATTGGGTAGTACTCGTCGAGGTTGAACGTGAAGACCCGTACGAAGTCCACGAGGCCCGCTTCGTAGCGTGCCACCAGCTCCCGATAGAGTCCCAGTGGTGTGTGTCCGGTGGGCAGCCCGAGCACGCAGCGACCCCTGGTCGAGCCGAGGTCCCCCACGAGGCGTACTACGTGGTCGGCCAGCGCGCGGCAGAGATCATCGTGGGTGGGAAACGTCTCGACGCGCACCGGGCCCCCCCCTACCCCTTCACCACCCCGATGGGCACGAGCTTGGCCACCTTCCTCCCGATGCCGGCGCCGTGCACTACGTCCACCACCTGCTGCACGTCCTTGTAGGCCTCGGGAATCTCCTCGTCCACGGTACGCCGGCTCGCGGCCCGGATCAGAATGCCCCGTTCCTCCAGTTCCTTCGGCACGTTGCGGGACCGGGCCGTCTTCTTCGCCTGGTGTCGGCTCATGCGCCGG
>JBDGYO010000559.1:0-2046 GCA_039584015.1 Gemmatimonadota bacterium
CGCGCGATTTGGGGACAATTGTCTAGCCGGTAAACCTCGTCGGTCCTTCAAGCTCGACGACGTGCACAAGAAGGAGATGATGGTGCGCCCGCCGCGATCGATCTCCATTCTGATCAGTTAGCTGTTGCGGAGCGCTCGGTATTGATCGCCCGCATCCTCGATCTGCGTGTCGTCCAGCGCGACGATCACGTAGCCTACGCGGATGCGGTCGTCGACTAGGACACTCAATTTGCTACAATGCTCAAGGACCGGATCAGTTTCAGTTTCTCGGACGTGTGCTCGCTGAATACCTCGTCCGCCCGGAGATTCACGCGGTTGCGCGAGCCCAGCATCCTGTGCCGTTCACCTCGCAGGTCACGGTCGGCCTCGCACCCACCGTCCAAATACTCGGCCGTCGGAATATGACTCCTGAAACCGGTGAAGTGATTCAGCCCGGCATGAAGACCTCCGGAAGAAAGAGTCTTGGGGAGAAGGCGACGGAAGGTAAGACAAACGATTAAGAGAGAGGTAGTTACGAGGCTAACGAAAAACCGAAGATTCGCTGGGCCACTTCAGGGGGTCCCTTTCTAGGCGGCCACGGGGTCCCTTTTCAGTCTGCCACTACCATCGAGGAAGGCCGCTAAGCCCAGATCCACGGGTAAGCCGGTGGAGTTCTTCCTGAGCTGAGGGTCGGTCCTAATGAAAAAGTGCTCCAGTTCTGGTAAAAGGAAGGTTGCGAACCAAAAAGCCCTTTACCAAAAGGAGCACTTAGAAAGTGAATATCCCAAATCGGCCGCGAAAGATCAAGTACCTCCCCTCCCACGACAAAATGTCGTCCTTCACGGGCCTCAAGGTGGCCACCGACCTGGCCGCCAAGCTCGGCATTGTCCAGGGACTGCAGCGCCTGACCGTCAAGAAGCGACGGCGCGGTATCCCGATCGCCGACTTCGTGATGAGCCTGGTGAACAGCTTCCTGGTCGGTGGGGAGCGCGGTATCCCGATCGCCGACTTCGTGATGAGCCTGGTGAACAGCTTCCTGGTCGGTGGGGAACATCTCACCGATCTCAACGTCCTGCGCCAGGAAACCGCCACCCGGCAACTGCTCTACGGCCTCGAGGTGCCGGCCCCGACCACCGCCGGCGAGACGCTGCGCAAGTTTCACCTGGGCCATATCAAGCAAGTCGAGGCCGTCACCAGGGCCGCCCTGCGGCAGGGCGAGGAGTTCCTGGGGGGCTCGGAGCCCATCACCCTGGACCTGGACAGCTCCATCTTCGAGGTCCACGGCTACTTCAAGGAGGGGGCCCGCTACGGCTATTCCCACGTCAAGGGCTTCCACCCGCTGTTGTGCTTCTGGGCCGAGCGTCGCCTGCTCATCGGCGCCCGTCTGCGGGCCGGCAACCGGACCAGTGCCCACAAGGCCACCAGCTTCCTGGCGGAATGCCTGCCGCGCCTGCCCGAGGATCGCACGATCCGCTTGCGGATGGATGCCGGCTTCTACAACCGGGAGATCGTCAGCGACCTTCTGGACCGTCGGCTGGAGTTTTCCATCTCCGCCATGCTGACCAGCACGCTGAGACGGGCCATCGAAGCCCTGCCACCCGAGCGCTGGAAGTCCTATCCATGGGAGGACGAGGCCGAAGGGGCCGAGTTCTCCTACCGGCCCCACCGTTGGCCCCGGGCCTTGCGGATGCTCGTCAAGCGAGTGCCGTACTACGAGGGCGACCAGCGGCTGTTCGGCGAGTACTTCTATACCTGCGTGATCACCAACCGGCGTGGCGCGGGCAGCAGTCTCCTCCGGCACCATCTTGCCCGCGGCGGGGCCGAGAACTACATCGAGGAGTTCAAGAACGGCGTGGGGGCGCGCTTGCTGCCCAGCCAGGACTTCGTGGCCAACTGGGCCTGGCTGGTGATCGCTCAGCTGGCCTACAACCTCGGCCAGTGGTTCAAGCTCCTCCTGCTGCCGCGTGCCGAGCAGGGCCATCAGTTCAAGAAGCTGCGTCTGCACTGGTTCTGCGTTGCCGGGCGTCTCATCCGTTCGGGGCGGCGACTGCGACTGGCGTTGGCGCG
>JBDGYO010000233.1:0-4596 GCA_039584015.1 Gemmatimonadota bacterium
TCCCCTTACCATCTCCGGAACCGGCGCTTACGTTCCCAGCGCCCTTGAGACGAGGAGGCGGGCATGCCACGCACCATGCCCCTCCCGGTAGAGACGCAGGTGCCGGACACCCTGATTCCGGCCTACTGCGAATGGTGCGGGGAGGAAGTGACCGGTCTGCGTGCCTGTGACGATCTGCCGATCGGCTACCGGCTTCGCGCTGTAATACTGTTTGCGGGCGTCTGTGAACAGTGTCGCGATCGAGGCTCGGATCGGAAGTTGAGGGGCGCGACGGACTGGTGAGGTCACTTGGGCATCGTATGCCACAACCCCATGCGCAGCACGTCTCGGTAGGTGCCGTCGATGAGCACCTCGTTACGTAACACCCCTTCGACCATGAAGCCGAGTTCTTCGTTCAGCCTGACGTTCCGGATGTCGGTTTCCAGGGTGTTGAGGTAGATCTTTTTCAGCCCGAGTCCCTCGAAGCCGTATCGGATCCACAGCGCCGAGGCTTCCTTGGCGTAGCCCTTCCTCCGTTGTTCGGCATCGCCTATGAGCTTCCTCAATTCCGCCTTGCACTGCACCGGGTCGTAGTCCAGGAAGGCAACCGACCCGATCGGTGTTGAGTCGGGCAAGGTGACGATTCCCAGCACGGTGGTTTCGCTGTGGACGACCTCGCGGATGTCGAGCCGCTCGGAGGTCGTGCGAGAGAGCAGGAAGTACCGTCCGGCGGAGTCCGACAGCCAGCGGTCGAACAAGGGTAGATCGTGCTCGGCATCGAACTGCCTGATAGCGACACGTGCCCCTTGGAGAGGCAACGTGGCCGCGTCGACCGTGCGGGGACTGGGGTCAGGTTCAGACTGAGCATTGCTCTTCGCCATCCCGAATCCGTTCTGCATTGATGTATCCAGCAGGAGGTTGACGAATTTCACGTAGTCGATCTGCGTGAAGCCGTAGCCCGTGGCCTCCCGGCAGAAGCTCCTGCAGAGGGTCTCAAGAGTCAGGTCGGGGATGTTGGCGCGTGTTGCAGTCATCTGTGCCTACTCGTGGAAGACTCGACGTCGCGACGGGCAGCGCACCCGATCGGTGCCTTCGGCGACGTGGGAGGCGGTGGCGAGGGGGGCGAGGGTGACTTGGGCCGCCGATGATCCGTGCCAGCCTTCCTCAGCCCGCGCCCCCCTCGTTGGCGAAAGGAGCAAGAAGCGGGCCCCCCGGGGGCGGTCCTTGGGCTGACGGCTCTCACGGCGCCCACAAATCCTTCACCACTTAAGCCCTTGTCCCATAGTGACTTGCGATGACGGAGCGATTCGAGGGCGGAAGCTGTGCCGTGTTGCAGTGGCGCAACTCTTGCTGCTGTTTCGCCGTTGTCACGCCGGGGTACGGGATCGAGCAGGCCCTCATGTAGGAAGGAGGCGTTACCGTGTCGCACCGTGCAAGGATGATGTTGGTCGTGCTGCTGCCGGCGGCTCTTGCGCTCTCGTGCACGAGTCTCCAGCAGAGCGGGACTCCAGGAGAGGGTGGCGAGTTGACCGTTGAAGCGTTGCCGAGCTCAGACTCGGTGCCCCTCGAGTGGGGTAGGCTTGTAACGGTGACGAACGCCCCCGCAGTCGAGGGTGCCACCCTGCTGTGGTATCAGGACGAGGCTGGAACCGTTCGTGTCGTCGGCTACAATCACTTCACACAGCAGCTTTGGTCCTACGCGAGAGTGATTGCGCGCAACTGAGGGGGTGTCCCGATGAGACAACTGAGTAGCACAGCGAGCCGAGTCCTGTTTGGCGTGTCGGTTGTTTTGGCGGGCCTTGCCATCTGGGAGAAGGCGGCAAACCTCTTCGGTTTGCATCTCTCCTTTCTGGGGCAGTATTCGCCATCGCGCCTGCTGGAGCTCACTGCCGTGGCACTGCTGTTCGTGATCGCGATCCAGCTGAGGGAAATCAAGCAGGGACGATCGGGTCCGGGAGGCGTGGGCTAGACAGCCCACGCGACACTTGAGAGCGCGAAACGGCGCGCCTCCGGATTCAATTCGGGGCGCGTCCTTCTTGGGGTGCCTCCGAGCCCCGGATCTTGAAGGTCAACCATTGGTTGCCACCGATTGCCTCCCACCCTGCCGCGGCGGCAACCACCAGGAGTAGTGAAGCCGCCAACGGCAGGGGCCACAGACGGCCGCCCGTGACCGCACCGAGAGGCAGCACGAGGACGAAGAACACGAGGTTCTGGAAGAGGTATACGAATAGAGAGTTGCGACCCAGCAGCCGCAGGGCGCGCACCGCCGGGAACCCCGCGGCCGCTGGGGGGAGGAGCAACAGCAACCCGATCATCACGGCGCCCAGTCCACCGAAGAACAGCATGTAACCCGGCGACGGCGGGATCTTGCTCCAAGGCGACGTGGCGAGCTCGAGCCACCAGGGGAAATCTCGCCCGGCAGCCAGCAGCTGGTGGTGGAGGAGTCGGATGAGCGCCACCGTCGCCGTCGCCGTCACGCCCACGGCAACGAAGCGCGCCCCCAGAGTGCGAACGCGGTTGGCCTGCAAGAGCCGGGCGCTTCCTGCCCCCAACGCGGAACATGCCAGGTAGAGTCCCAGCCACGGCAGGATCGGGAATGTGTAGCCGCGCACGGGGTTCCGCTCCGAGCCGAAGAGCGTCTCCAGGATGGCCCGCGCGACGGGGCCGGTGGGATGCCAGGAGATCGCCCAAGCGAAGCTCGCTGCCATCACGCCGAGACCGAGGGCGAACCTGTGGCGGGGTGAGAGGTGGCGACTCAGGGGGACCATGATGAGCAAACAGACGCCGATCACGTCGGTGATGAACCCCATTCTGAGACCGCCGAGAACGCTACCGGCCCGCAACACTTCAGTGAGCCCGAGCCACACGTGGCCAACCGTCAGGAGCACGAGTCCGCGATCGAGCAGACGTCGGTGATAATGGTCCAGCTTGTCCGGTCGAATACTGACGAGGTATCCGATGACGAAGCCGCTGATGAGGATAAACGTCGGCGATGCGACGTACCCGATGTCGATCGGAGAGAACGTGGAGCGGACGTCCAGGGTGTTGTGAAACACCAGATAGGCGGTCGTGAAATGCGAGAGGCAAACCAGCAGCATGGCAGCGCCCCGGGCGGCGTCGAGCGCCGCGACGCGGCGCTGCACGGAGTTCGAGCCTGTTACCCGGGACGGTGTATCAGTTTGCCACGGCCATCGTAGCCGCGACCACACGTTTGCCCCGACCGTCACGGTGCCTCCCCTCCGGTTCGCCGTCGCCAGTAAGTGCCCTTACGCTGCCACCCACGGGGGGTGAGGAACTCCTGATGAGCCTGACTATCTCAAGCAAGAATCGTGCTCGAGTTCGCCGGTGTCAGCGTGAGGCAGGTCGCCTGCGCGTTGTTGAGGCAGCCTGTCCAGCATCGCATAGTTTTGCCCGATGACCCGTCCGCGCCGAGCTGGCGACCCACTATTCGATACGCCGCACACACGTCGAGCGTCGGCTCCGGCATTCGGCCCGACGCTGCCCGGAGACCGAATCGAAGTTCTCGACGTACTCCGTGGGTTTGCGCTGACCGGAGTCCTCTTGGTCAACTTGCTCAATTTCGGGACGCGGGGTGTGGTCTGGGGTGAGGTGGACCGCGTCGTCGGGATCATCATCTTCGTCTTGGCCCAGGGGAAGTTCTGGCGGTTGTTCGCGTTCCTGTTCGGGCTGGGCTTCGCTTTGCAGTTGGGCCGGGCGGAGCGCCGCGGACTGCCATTCCTGCCCGCGTACGCGCGCCGGCTCTTGTTCCTTTTCCTGCTCGGGCTGGCGCACGTACCATTCTACTTCGGCGATATCCTCCACATGTACGCAGTGCTGGGAGCCGCGCTGCTGCTGTTTCGACGGCGCTCGTCGGTCGTCGTGCTGGCTGCGGCCGCCGTCTGCCTGCTGGCGCGCCCAACACACAGCGCCGTGGGCGCCCGCGGCGGGACCGAAGGCCAGGTGGCTGTGGAGATGCCAGCAGAGGCCCAGGCGAGGTGGTTGGAGGCGCGCGCTCGGGTGCACGCGGAGGGCAGCCTCCTTGAGGTCTTATCGGTGAACGTAGAGGACTTCCGGCGCACGTCGTCGTCGGCCGACAGGTTCTTGTGGGGTACGGAGTCTTACGTGGCCGTGTTCACCTTCTTCCTACTCGGCCTTTGGGCGGGACGGCGTCGCGTGTACGAGTGGCTTCCGCACCGCCGCCGTTTGCTCCGAAGGCTGGGAATCCTCGGTTTCGCGGGTGGCGTGCTGGGGACGGGCGTACATCTCGCGATCGTTGCCGCAGTGCCGCCTGAGTCGTGGCCGGCGCCCGAGTGGTCCCGTGTCCTGTTGCGGGATTTGTCGTTTGCGCTTGGGGCCCCGGCGTTGAGTCTCGCCTACGTGGCGGGTGTCGCGCTCCTGGCCGGCCATGACCGCTGGCGCGACCGGCTTGCCCCACTTGGTGCCGTGGGGAGGACGGCGTTGAGCAATTACCTGCTGCAGTCGCTCATGTTCACGACGATCTTCTACGGCTACGCACTCGGGCTCTACGGCCAGATCGGCCCGGCGGGAGTGACGCTACTGGCTGTGGTCATCTTCGCAATCGAAGTGATCGTCAGCGTCTGGTGGCTTCGACGGTAC
>JBDGYO010000234.1:0-4907 GCA_039584015.1 Gemmatimonadota bacterium
GACGCCCACCTGGCGTCACCGGGTGGGCTGCTGACGTCCAACGGGACCCTGCGGGTCACCGGCGGCGTGGCCGAGCTCAACGCGCCGTCGCTCAACAACGGGCCGGTGGACGTGCAGGCGGGCGAGCTGCAGGTATGGCTCGGCGGGTCGTTCTCCGGCGCGGTCAACGTGGCGAGCGGCGCGGCGCTCACGGTGCTCGACGCCGCGGCCGTCAACCTGCAGGGCTCCACCACCGTGGACGGCACGCTCACCGTGCAGGCGACGGGCGGTGTGACGTTCGGCGGCGGCACACACACCTTCGGCGCCGGCTCCAGCGTGACCGGTGACGGCGAATTCGTCGTTGTTTCCGGAGCGGTGACCGTGCTGGGTACCTACGACGTGACGGGGTCCTCCACCTCCCTCACAGGCGGGACCCTGTCGTTCGAGAACAGCACGGTGCCGGCCACGACGACAGAGTTGTTCATGAGTGGTGGATCGCTGGGCGGAGTAGGGGATGTGCACGTCTCCGCTGTGTTGGAGTGGCACGGCGGGACCATCGGCGGAGGCGGCCAACTGCTCATTCAATCGACGGCGACGGCCCTGTTCCACTCGGTGGGTCCCAAGATTCTCGATGCAAAGGCGTTGGTGAATCAGGGAGCTGGGACGTGGTCGATGGGCAACATCGACGTGCAAAACGGCGCCACCATCACTAATGCTGCGTCTGGAACCCTCAGCGTCAGCGCGGCCGACGGGAGCACACTCGAAAACACGGTGGGCGGTCCGGTGACGCTCACCAACGACGGCATCATGACGGTGGCGTCCGACGGCTTCGTATCCGTCAATCTGGACGTGGTGAACAACGGCACGCTCGACATCCAGACGGGGGCGCTCGACCTGAACGGCGGCTTCGCGCATTCCGACGGAGCCGTGCTGCAAGGCACTGCCACGCTCAACGTAGTGGATGCCACCGTCACCGCGTTCGACGGCGACGTGAATCCGGGGACCTCCCCGGGGGTGCTCTCCGTCAACGGCGACCTGTCGCTGAGTGCGCTGTCGACCATCAACCTCGACTACAACGGATTGACAGTCGGCACGCAGCACGACCGGCTCAACGTGACGGGCACCTTCACGCTCGATGGCTCGATCAACGTGAACACGGCCGGGTTCATCCCGCAGGTGGGCGACGAGGTGCTGGTGCTGAGCTTCTTGCGCCGCGCTGCCGGCACGGTCACGGCGGTCACCGGGCTCGACCTGGGTGGCGGGATGGTGCTGGATACGGTGTGGGGACTGACCGATCTGCGCCTCAGGCTGCCAGCCCCGATGATCATCTTCGCGGGCGACTCATCGGGTGGCCTGTCCACCGGGATCTTCACGGTGAACCCCGATGGGACGGCGCTCTCCAACCCCATCCCGATGACCTCGCAGGGGTACCAGCGCCAGTTCCCACGCTGGTCGCCCGACCGCAGTCGCATGGCCTACTCGTGGGACGGCGGTGCGTTCGGACCCCTGCAGCTCTTCATGGCCGACAAGACGGGCAGCACGGTCCGGGCAGTCGTTACCGACACCAGCACCTTCAGACCCCGGTGGAGCCCGAACGGTACGCACCTGGCGTTCGAGTGCGGCAACGGCTTCAGCATCGTGGACATCTGCGTGATCGGCGACGTGACCGGGGCAATCGGGTCGCTGCCGGTGAACACCTACACCTACGTCACCGACGCCGCCGGCATCCCGCCGGCGTGGCAGGGCGGCCAGAGCGGGTTCTCGTGGGATCCGCTGAACACGAGCGATCTGGTGTTCGCGCGCGACTCGACCGGCGTCGAGACGGTCAGCATGCTGTGGATCGGGGCCTATGACGGGTCGAGCGTGCAGCGGCTCGCACCTGGCGGGCTGTCGCGTCCGAGTGACGGGGCGCCGCTCATCGTGTACGGACCGCTCGATTTCTCGCCCGACGGACAACTGATCGCGTTTGCGGCCTACAGTCCGGTCGATGCGATTCCCATGGAGAAGCTGTTCGTCATCAACCGGGACGGCACGGGATTGCGACAGCTCACGTTCCAGACCGGCTACGACGACAGCCCGCTGTTCGCGCCTGACGGCAGCGAGGTCGCATTCGGGCGCGACCTGTGCGCCTCGACCGGCGCATACGACGGCTGGATCGTGGACCTGGCCAACACCGACGGCACCCTCGAGCGACGGATCACCGACCACGGCGGTGTCACCTGCGACTTCGACACCGACCTGTTGGGTGGCGACTGGTCGCCCGACGGCAGCGAGATCGTGCTGAACGGGTTCGATGCGATGGGGAACCTGCTGATCTACGTCGTTCCGCGCACGGTGCTGGCGGCGACGTACTCCAGCCTGCGCGTGCTCGTCGGCCGCGGCGTCGATGTGGGGGGCTTCGTGCGGGACATCCAGCCCTCCTGGCGACCATAGACGCGACGGGAGCGACGAAGCACTGAGGGCCGCGCGCTGCGCGGCCCTCGTCGTTCGTGCCAGTGCTACCTTAGAGGTACGGCCGGCGAACCAGGAGGCTCGGGGCGAGGACGAGAGGCTCAAACACCGTGAGGACTCGACCGTGCAGAAGCGCAAGCTAGGAGGCAGCGGCCTGGAGGTGTCAGCCATCGGGCTCGGCTGCATGGGGCTGAGCTATGGCTACGGTCCCGCCAGCGATACGCAGGAGGGCATCCGGCTGATCCGGGCCGCCGTCGAGCGTGGCGTCACCTTCTTCGACACCGCCGAAGCCTACGGCCCCTTCACCAACGAGGAGCTGGTCGGCGAGGCGCTCGCCCCCGTGCGTGACGAGGTGGTGATCGCCACCAAGTTCGGCTTCGAGGAGGGCAACCCCCGCAAGGGACAGGACAGCCGGCCGGAGCGGATCCGCGCAGTCGCCGAGGCCTCGCTGCGGCGCCTCAAGACGGATCGCATCGATCTGTTCTACCAGCACCGGGTCGACCGGAACGTGCCGATCGAGGACGTGGCCGGGACGGTCGGAGAGCTGATCCGGCAGGGCAAGGTCAGGCACTTCGGCATGTCGGAGGCGGGCGTGCCAACGATCCGCCGCGCTCATGCGGTGCAGCCCGTCACCGCGCTGCAGAGCGAGTATTCCCTGTGGTGGCGGGAGCCCGAGACGACGGTGCTGCCCGCGCTGGACGAGCTGGGCATCGGCTTCGTGCCGTTCAGCCCGCTCGGCCGGGGCTTCCTGACGGGCACGATCGACGAGACCACGACGTTCGACAGCACGGACTTCCGCAACCAGTTGCCCCGCTTCTCAGCGGAGGCGCGCAAGGCTAACCAGGCGCTGGTCAACCAGATCGGCCGGATCGCTGTGGCGAAGGGCGTGACGCCGGCCCAGATCGCCCTCGCCTGGCTGCTGGGGCAGCAGCCGTGGATCGTGCCGATCCCGGGCACCACCAAGCTGCACCGCCTGGAAGAGAACCTCGGCGCGGCGGACGTCGAGTTGACTCCGGATGAGCTGCGCGGGATCGAAGACGCGGTCTCCAAGGTCGAGGTGCAGGGAGCCCGCTATCCGGAGGAGTTGCAGCGGCGGGTGGGTCGGTGAGGTCGCGTGCGGGTCGCCGCCCCGCGCGCCTCGCGGCGCACGGGGCGGTCGTACGACTGGTACTGCCGTGCTACAACACCACGGTGACCGTGGCGCTCGGCTGGCCGGTGCCCTTCTTGTTGACCGCCAGCACCCGGTACTCGAACTCCACGCCGCGCGGCTGATTGGTGAGCAGCGTCGTGATGTCCACCGACGTCCCGATGTCCTTCCAGGCACCGCTCTGCCCCTTCCGCTGGATCTTGTACGCCCCCACCTGACCGCCATCCACCGGCGGATTCCAGCTGAGGATGACCCAGCTGTCTCCCTCGCTCACGATCCGGATGTCCCGCACTTCGCCGGGCTCCTTGAGCGAGACGGGGCTGCGCCGCGGACCCCAGCCCAGCTGATTGAGCTTCTCGGGCTGGTCGCGCACGGCGACCTCGGCGTACTTCAGATTGGCCTTCATGTCGTCCACCAGGTCCTCGAGCGCGAGATCCTTGGCCGCGTGCTGTTCGCGGACGGCGGTCTCGGCCACGACGGTGGCGGCGGCCGTCGCGTGGTACGCGTCGAGCTTGGCCCGCAACTCCTCCGGCGGCACCGGGGGTGCCGGGAAGTCCTCGGTCGCCTGCCCCAGGCCCTGCACCAGCAGCTGCGCGAGCGCCGCGATCTCGGGTTCTGCTTCAGGAAAACGCATTGTGGTTTGCTCCTGCGATGAAGTGTGGTGATGGCGGCGGCGGAGCGGCCGACCCCGTTCGCAGCCAGCGAAGGCGAGGTGTCGACTGGCCAGGTCGACTCCTCGTGCCGACGCTTCGGCGAGCCATGCCGAAGCTCGGGTGAGTCGTGCCGAAGCTTGGGGAAGCCGTGCCGAAGCTTGGGGAAGCCGTGCCGAAGTTTCGGGAAGCCGTACCGAAGCTTGGGGAAGCCGTGCCGGAGCTTGGGGAAGCCGTGCCGGTGCTTCGGCAAGCCAGGCCGAGGCTTCGTAACGGTGTACCGAAGCGGCGGGGTGCCCGCAGGCTCCGGTCGACATGCACGATCATGACGAGACTCCCTCCGCAGAAATCGCTACTGAATTTCAAGGAATGGGGTTAAACGATTGCGGGGGAAGGAGTTGCCGGAAGCGGGCTCATGCACTTACGCGATCGCCGGATCGCCCGTCCAGACCGTCCCTCAGGGTGCGGTGGGGGAGGGATTCTGCGGCGAGGAGTCGAGCAGGGGGTCGAGCATTCGTCTCAGCTCCTTGCGGGCGCGGTGGAGGTAGGTGGCCACGGTCCCCACGGGCAGACGCAGGGTCTCCGCGATGTCGTCATAGGAGCGCTCCTCGATGAGCCGCAGCCTGGCGCAGCGGCGGTACTTCACGCGCAGCCGGTTGATGGCCTGCTCCAGCGCCGCC
>JBDGYO010000235.1:0-4536 GCA_039584015.1 Gemmatimonadota bacterium
CTCTCTCGCACCTGCGCCGATCGCCTTGGCCGTGAGTACCTGCGGGAAGCGCCGGATGTAGCCGTTGTACTCGCGCACCGCGGTGTTGTAATCCCCGCGAGCGGTAGCGATCCGGTTCTCAGTCCCCTCCAGTTGGTCCTGCAGCATGCGGAAGTTCTCGTTGGACTGGATCTCGGGGTTGTCCTCGGCGATGGCGATGAGCCGGCCCAGCGCTCCGGTCAGCATCTGGTTGGCTGCGGCCATCTCTGCCATGTTGCCACCTTCGATCGCACCGCCCAGCGCGGCGCGCGCCTGGCTCACTTCCTCGAAGATCGCCAGCTCCTGCTGGGCGAAGCCCTTCACGGTCTCGACCAGGTTCGGTACCAGGTCGGCGCGGCGCTGCAGCTGCACCTCGATCTGGGCCTGGTAGCCGTTCACCTCTTCGTCCAGCGTTTGGATCCGGTTGTAGCCGCAGCCGGTTGCCAGGGCCGCCGCCAACGTCAGTGCGAGTACGCGCTTCATACTGCCACTCCTATGGATTTGCGCCCGGGGCGCGGGTAGTGTCGTACGTATCGATGAACTGTGCGAGCCGCTCGATCTGCTTCACGTAATGATCGCCCACGGGATCGTGTGCCTTGAGGGCCTGCACGTTGTGTCCCACGATCTTGTCGAGCACCCAGTCGAAGGCGGATGCGTCCAGCCCGGCCGCCTCGGCGGTCTCGTGCACCAGGGTCTTGGGTGTTTGCGCGGGCGTGCGCCCGACCAGGCGCAACACCGCTCGGAACAGCACGAAGAACGTGCCGGCCGAATCGAGCAGCAGCTCACCCAGCGCCTTTCCGTTGGGGGCAGCCGCTGCGAACTCAGTGCGCAGGCGCAGTAGCTTCCCACGAATCTCACGCTCCAGCTCGCGCCGCAGGTCCTCCTTGGTGGTCGAGAGCCCGTCGAACGGATCTCGACCGCGCAGTAGTTGATGTGCCTCCCGCATGTCCTCGATCTCGATGGGGAAGACGTCGGTCGCGCCGCGCCACTCGTGCTCGGCGAGAATGAGCGGTGGTGGGTTGCCCTTCTTCACCCACCCTGCGATCTCGTCCTCGACCGGGCGCAGCGCTCCGGGTGAGGCGTCGTTCAGGATCAGTAGTGTGGTGAGCTCGCGGTCCTGCTCCCGCGCGTCGTGCCGCACCGCGGCACCGTAAAGCGCGAAGGTCACGAGGTCGTCGCCCAGCTTGCGCTCGAGCTGGGCCGCCAGGGCATCCAGTTTCGCGTGTGCGTTCTTCGCCATCAGAAGCTCCCTCCTGCGCCGCCGCCACCGAAGCCACCGCCGCCGCCGAATCCGCCGAACCCTCCACCACCGAAACCGCCACCGCCCCAACCGCCTCCCCCGCCGCGACCGCCGCCACCCAACAGCATGCCGAGCAGGATCCACTTGGCCGAATTGCCTGCACCGTAGTGCCGTCCGCGGACGCCGGTCATTCTGGCTCCGCGACTTGCCACCCTCAGAATGCCGGGCAGGATGAAGAACAGGAACAGCACCACCAGGAGGCCCCAGTTGCCTCCCCCGCCGCTCGGTACCCGTTCCGGCGCACGCGGCGGCCGATCGCCGGTGATCTCGAAGCCGAACTCCTCGGCGAACGCCTGGCCCAGCAGCCACACGCCCACCACGAGCCCTTCGGCGTAGCTTCCGCTCTCGACCGACGCGCGCCCGATGGCGTCGCGAATGCGTCCCGCGCGTGCATCGGTGATGAACCCTTCGGCGCCGGTGCCGGTGGCGATGAACAGATCGGCTCGGCCGTCACCCGGTCGGTCACCTGGCTTCAGCAGCAATACGACGCCGGCATTGCGCGCCGGGTCGCCGGGGCCGCCGCGCGAGCCTACGCCCCACTCGCGCCCGATGTCGCGCGCCACTGACATCGGCGAGCGCCCGGCCAGGTCGGGCAGCGTCACCACAGCGATCTCGCCCCCGCTCTTGGACCGCACCTCCTCGATGATCGCGGTCATGGCACGCTCGGACGCGGCGTCGACCACCCCCGCGAAGTCGTTCACGTAACCGACGGGCGAGGGGAGTTGGAGTTGGAGGACGAGCGCGATGGTCAGGGCGAACATGACGGGGAAACTTAACTCACGGGACGAGTTGCCGGTGGGGGAGGGCTATAGCTCCCGCAGCAGATTGCGTAGCTGGCCCTGGGTGCTCCGCTCGTCGAGCCGGGTGAGCCCCACTTCGTGCGCGATCTCCCGCGCCTGCCGCAGCTCGGCGGGGGTGACCCGCCGATTGATCTCCCCGAACCATGAGGCGTGGACCTTTCCGGCCGGCCGGTACTGATCCATCACGTTCACGTAGGTGTTGGGACTGAGCTGGGTGGCGATCCACTCGAAGATTGCCCGCGTCTCGTCGAGCTGGCCCGGCATCACGAGGTGCCTGAGTAGGACGCCCCGTTGCGCGATCCCATCGGCGTCGACCACGAGTTCGCCCACCTGCCGGTGCATCTCCTTGAGCGCGGCGCGAGCGGCGTCCGGGTAATCCTCGGCCATGAGGTAGGTGCGGGCCCGTTCGGCCGACCAGTACTTGAAGTCCGGCATGTAGATGTCCACGATGCCGTCCATCAGCTCGAGACTCCCGAGCGAGTCGTAGGCGCTCGTGTTGTACACGATGGGCACGCGCAGCCCCTGCTCGATCGCGACCGCCAGGGACTCGATTACCTGCGGCACCACGTGCTCCGGCGTCACGAAATTGATGTTGTGGCATCCCTGGTTCTGGAGCGCCAGCATGACGGCCGCGATCTCCTCCGGCGGTGACCCCGGTGCGGCCGGTCCGGGCCGGACCGCCTGGCTGATGTCGAAGTTCTGGCAGAACACGCAGCGCAGATTGCAGTGCGAGAAGAAGATCGTACCGGAGCCGCTCCGCCCGCGCAGGCAATCCTCTTCGCCGAAGTGGGGAAACGCCGAGCTCACGACCGCGTAGCGCCCGGTCTTGCACGCCGCCCACTTGTCCTCCAGGCGGTTCACCCCGCAATCCCGCGGGCAGGCACGACAGTCGGCGAGGGAGGCTACGGCGCGCTGCGCGCGCTCCCGGAGCTCCTCGTGACTCAGGTGGAGGTAGGCGGGGCGGAAGTTCGAGGGCCGCGCGCTCAGTCTAGCGGCCCTCCACCCGGCGGGGCGGTCCGGTGTACACCATGAACCGCGTAATCCCCTGCCGTTCGCGGTTCTCTCGCTCTGCCTCACTTGCCCGGCGGCTCCAATCGGCTCGCAGGGAATCGTTGTAGGCGACGTTGTCAGGAAGCTCGGCACCCGGCCTCATGAGCACGAATCCAATGAGCCCACCCAAGCCCACCGCTGCCCCCACGGTAATGCGAGCCCCGCTGTTCTCGGCGTCGCTGCCCAGTGCGGGGATGATGAGCGCCGCGCTCACGACTACGCTTGGGATCAGAAGGCTGAGCCCTGGCACGGCGGAGCGCTTCTCGGCCTTGAGCAGTGAATCGGGTGGCGGGGTAGGGGTGGCCACCGTCCCCATGGGGCGCTCCTCCAGGGTGATCGGCATCCACACCGAGCGCAGCGTGGTGCCCTGCGTCACCATGGACTCGATCTCCAGGCGGTAGTTGCCTGACGCCGGCGGCCGGCCCCTGCCGTTCAGGCCGTCCCACGCCAGGGTGCGCGGGCCCTCGATGACGCCGTCGTACAGCACGCGGACGGTCACACCCTCGTTGGTGACGATGGTCGCACGGATGCGGTGTTCGGAGGTTGGGAAGACTTGGAATCCGATGCGCTCGGTGCGCGTGACCAACAGTGTCCGCTGCGGCGCCTCCAGGTCCACGGCCTTCGTCGTCTGGAGTACCTCGCCGTATACCCGGGTCACTCGCGGCGGGAACACCAGCTCATCGGGGCGGTAGCGCGGGTTGGCCAGCACCAACCCGCGGAACGTCTCCGCCGCCTGGTTCTGCTCGCCCATCAGCACCTCGCTTGCTCCCAGATACACGAGGGCCCGTTCCATCTGGGCGGTCGCGAGCGCCGGCTCGGCATCGGGGAAGACCGCGCGACGCAGCAGTCGAGCCGCGAGCGCGAACTCGAGATCGTCGTAGGCGGCGATCCCTTCGTTCATCAGGGTCGCAGGGGCTTGAGCGGTCGCTGGGGTGGCGAGCAGCGTGAGCCCCAGCGCAGCCCGGAGCAGGGCCGTGCTGCGGCGTGTCACGGCGTGTTTACCCGATTCAGCACGATCCGGGTCAAGCGAACCTCCTGTCCGGCGGTCACCTCGAGCACCTGCCGGAAGGGCTCGTAGCCCTCCCGCTCGACGCTCAGCTCGTGGCGGCCCGGCTCGAGGGGGTAGCTCGCGAGTGGCGTCTCGCCCACCCGCTCACCGTCTACGTAGACGTGCCCCCATGGGTTCGAGGCCACGAAGAGGAACCCAGACTGTGGTCCGGGATCGCGTAACGCCGTGTCGCGTGTCACCGTGGTTTCGGGCCTCGCGATGACGGCCGGGCCCGCCGGTGTGCTGTTCTCCGACTCGCGTGCGCCGGTCCGTGGGCCGGTGATCAACACGATGATGAACACCGCGAGCATCAACGCCCC
>JBDGYO010000236.1:0-5401 GCA_039584015.1 Gemmatimonadota bacterium
GCGAAGTACGCCCGCGATGGATCCGCCGTGCGATTCTCACACGGCAGCACCGCAATGGCGGTCCGCGGATGACTCGCGCCCATGCCCCCCGGCCGCAGCCACTGGCCGAGCACCATCGCCCCCGCCAGCACCACCACCAGCGTGACACCGAGGAGCACGCGTTGGGCCGCCGTCATGCGCGTCGGCGGCGCCGCCACCCCCTCCTCCAATGCCTGCACGAACTCCTGCGCCGTCCCATACCGATCCGCCGCCGACGTCGCCAGCGCGCGTTGCAACACCTGCTCCACCCCCTCCGGCACCGTGCGCCGTACTGTGCGCACTGAGCGCGGCGGCTCCGTCACCTTGCGCGCCAGAATCGCCTGCGCACTCGTCCCCGGAAACGGCGGCTCCCCCGCCAGCATCTCGTACAGCACACAGGCCAGCGCGTACTGATCGCTGCGCGCATCTACGGTCTCCGCCCCGCTCGCCTGCTCCGGGCTCATGTAGGCCGGGGTGCCCACCGCCAGGCCCGTCTCCGTGAGTCGCTCACCCCCCGCCACATCGATGGCGCGGGCGATCCCGAAGTCGGCCACTACCGCGTGGCCGCCCTCGAACAGGACGTTCTCGGGCTTGATGTCGCGGTGCACAATGCCCTGGGCGTGGGCGTACTCCAGCCCCTCGGCGACTTCCCGCGTGATGCGCAGGGCGTCGTCGAGGGGCAGTTGTCGCTCGCGGTTCAGGCGATCGCGCAGTGACTCGCCCTCCACGTAGGGCATCGTGTAGTAGAGCTGGCCGTCCACGTCGCCGCGGTCGTGCAACGCCAGGATGTTGGGATGAGTGAGCTTCGCGGCGATCTCGGTCTCGCGCAGGAACCGCTCCCCGCCGAGGGAGGACGCGAGCTCGGGCCGCAGCACCTTGAGCGCGACCGGACGATCCAGCTTCCGGTCGTGGGCGAGGTAGACCACCGCCATCCCGCCACGGCCGAGCTCACGCTCGATGGTGTAGCGGTCACCAAGTGCGCTGCGGAGTTGCGCGAGGACGTCGGACACGCGCCGAATCCCGAGGATGGAATTAGCCCACGATAGGACCGGGTGCCGGGATGCGCCAGAAGTGGCGCCAAAGAAGAAACCCCGCCTTGCCGCGAATGGTGGCGGGGCTTCGTGTTGGACTAGTGGAGCGGATGCGATTCGAACCCACGACCCCCTGCCTGCAAAGCGAAATCACGACAGCAGCCACAACATCCCCTCGGCTGCGTATGGCAGTAAGGCCTTGATAGCCAGCGATCCTGTATTTCAATCGGTCGTTTCACCTGGTCCATTCACATCGATCGTTTGCAAGCTTACGTCGGTCGTTTGAGAGCTTACGTCGGCCGTTTGTAAGCCTGCATCCGTAGTTTGCAAGCCTACATCAGGTGTTTGCAGGCTTACATCGATCGTTTGCGAGCCTGCATCGGCCGTTTGCAGGCTTGCATTCGTCGTTTGTACGCTTACAAAGGGGCGCGGGAAGCTCACAAACGGCCATGTACGGCTTACAAACGGGGCCGTCTAGCTGGCAATATGCTGCGCTCTCATTTGTGACCACTATCGTGACCACGGCGAGAAGCGACACCAATCATGAAGCCCCGCCACGTTGCGACCGTGGCGGGGCTGCCTCGAAGATCGAGTGGAGCGGATGGGATTCGAACCCACGACCCCCGGCTTGCAAAGCCGGTGCTCTCCCAACTGAGCTACCGCCCCAAGTGTTGTGGTGCAACAAGTTACCCCCGTGCCGGGTAGGCTCCAAGGGGCATCGGATGGTTGCCGACGGGCCCCTCGACACGTAGTGCGAGTGGGAACCAAGTCTCGTCGCTGGAGGGAGTCAATGCGCACCCTGATGGTCCTGATCGCCCTGCTTCTCGCACTGCCCGCCTCGGCCGCGGCGCAGCAATGCTGGAGCAACCTCGGCGTCAAACAGGAGTATGACCCGGCGGCGCAGCTCGCCGAGCTGCGTGAGCTGGTGGAGCACCACAACTGCCCGGTGCTGGCAATGATGTGGCGTCTCGAGATCAACGAGGAGCGCCGCAGCGTGTTGCTGTGGGATGCCGAAGCCGGGATTCTCTGGCGCGCATCCACGCGGGCGACCGGGAAGCGCAGTGGGAGGGATGGTCCGGGTCCAGCAAGGAGGGCATCCTCTCCGAGAGCTATACCGGGGTCATCTCCCGCGGCGCCCAACACGGCTTCGGTGTCGTCCCCCTGTCGGAGGCGGCGAAGCACTTCCTCACCACGCACGCCGCCGGGCCGTTCGCAGCCGCCATCTGAGCGCCCGTATCAGCGTCGGAAATGATGAGAGCCCCAGGAATCCCCGGGGCTCTCGTGGTTACGGCGGTCGCGTTCGTCTACCAAGCGATCCCGTAATCCTCTCCGTGGTTGCTCGAGCCACCCCAGAAGCTGCCGTGCTCCCAGTCGAAGAAGATGGCGTTGATGGGGCCCGAAGTGCGCGGTCGGAACTCTAGATCGTAGCCCATCTCCTCTAGCTCGGCGCGTACCCACGGTGGCACCGACTCGTTGAGCAGCATCCGGCCCGGCTCCGACACGTGCTCGCCGAACGAGCCGTGCATCTGGTAGCTGTTCATGTTGGGTGCCTCGACCGCCTGCTGCACGTTCATCCCGAACTCGACCACGTTGAGAAAGAACTGGGTCAGGTTCTGATCCTGGCCGTCGCCGCCCTGCACGGCGAATGACAGGAACGGCTTGCCGTCCTTGAGGGCGAGCCCCGGCGTGAGTGTCACGCGGGGCCGCTTGCTGGGCTCCACGACGTTGTACGGGTTCTCCCGCTCGTCGACCACGAACTGCTGGGCGCGCTGGCTGATTCCGATGCCGGTGCGGCCGGCGATCACCGCGGGGATCCAGCCGCCGCTCGGAGTGATCGACACGATCCAGCCCTCGGCATCGGCCGCCTGCACCGAGGTCGTTCCGGCGTAGAAATCCTCCAGCGCGGCCTCGGGGCTCACGACCGGCTCGTCACCGGGCGGCCAGTTCTCGATCAAATGCAGGTAGGGGTTCGTCCCGCCCTGGTGGGGATACGGATCTCCCGGCTTCACGTGCGGGTCGTTGCGCTCCCACTCGATGAGCTTGGCCCGCTCCAGGGCGTAACCCTTGGAGAGCAGTCCCTCGATCGGCTCCTCGGGAGGGAAGCGCGGGTCGCCGTAGTAGAAGTCGCGGTCGGCGTACGCCAGGTTCATCGCCTGGTACAACGTGTGGATGTAGCGCGCGCTGTTGAAGCCCATCGCCTGTACATCGAGGTTCTCCAGGATGTTCAGCGCCTGCAGCATGACCGGACCCTGCGTCCACGTGTTGAGTTTGTAGACCTCGATGCCCTTGTAGGTGGACATCACCGGCTCTTCGAGATAGACCTGCCAGTTATCCAGATCCTCCATCGTGAAGAGCGCACCCTCTTCCCGTGCGCCGCGCACGAACTCCTCGGCGATGTCGCCGCGGTAGAGCCGGTCGTACGCGGCGTAGATCGCCTCCTTGCGGCTCTTCCCCTGCGCCAACGCCTGCTGCTCCGCCTCGACCAGACTGCGCAGCGTGTTGGCCAGGTCCGGCTGGCGGAAGATCTCACCCGCGTACGGCCACGGGTGCTCCTCGTCGTCGGGATGGGTGAGGTAGACCTCGCGCGAGTGGCGCCACTGCTCGATCCGTTCCCGGTGCCGCTCGATGAGCCCCGCGGCTTGCCCCTCGATGGGGTAGCCGTCGGCCATCTCGATCGAGGGCGCCAGCACGTCGGCCAGACTCAGGGTGCCGAATTCGGCGAGCATCACCATGAGTCCGCCGGGCGTGCCCGGGGTGATCGCCGATAGCGGACCATAGCGCGGCGGGTACTTCAGGCCCTGCTCGCGGTAGAACGCAGCGGTGGCACCGGTCGGCGCGACGCCCAGGGCGTTCACGGCGATGACCTTCTGGGTGTTGGGATCGTAGATCAGCGCCTGGGTCTCGCCGCCCCAGCTCAGCACGTCCCACATGGTGGCGGTAGCCCCCAGCATGGCGCACGCGGCGTCCACCGCATTGCCGCCCTTGGCGAACATCATGGCACCGGCCGTGGCGCCGAGCGGCTTGCCCGTGATGGCAACCCAATGCCGGCCGTGCAGCACCGGCTTCACGGTGCGCTGGGCGAGCGCCTCGGCGGGCAGCGCCAGCAACAGTGTCAGGGCGAGCAGTGTGAGTCTCCCGCGCATGCATCCTCCCCAGGGCCGTGCGTCCCCAACCCAGAGATCAGGTTCGGCGATCCGAATTGGTGGAAACTGACCAGCGGGCGCTCCTGAGACCAGCCCCGGCCTGGCCGGCCGCTTCCGGAGTTCCCCCATTGCGTCGCAGCGCCCTCCCGTGCAAGCTCCAACCCGTTGGCCGAACAGTAACCTAGAATTTCACTCTGGAATGAATTCCATGCGCAGCTCAGTGCACCGCATCACGAGCGCGGCCGGTCTGGCGGTGGCGCTCGCTCTCGTATGCCCCCAGCCACTCGTGGCCCAGGAAGCCGATGACGGCAACGTCGTCTACGCCCCCTCTTTTCCGACCTGGAGTACCGCATGGTCGGGCCGTCGCGCGGCGGTCGCGTCACCGCGGTAGCCGGTCACGTGGACCACCCCGGCAGCTTCTACATGGGGGCCACGGGAGGGGGCGTGTGGAAGACCACGGACTACGGGATCTCGTGGCACAACATCTCTGACGGGTTCTTCAGCACCGGCTCGATCGGCGCGATCCGGGTGGCCGACTCGGACTCCAGGATCGTGTACGTGGGCACGGGCTCGGATGGCATCCGCAGCAACGTGATCACGGGCCGCGGCATGTACAAGTCGACCGACGCCGGCGCGACCTGGCAGTTCATAGGGCTGCGAGAGATGGGCCAGATCGGCGCGGTGCTGATTCACCCCACCAATCCGAACCTGGTGTACGTCGCCGCCATCGGCCACGCCTTCGGGCCGAGCCCCGAACGGGGCGTGTATCGGACCACCGACGGCGACGGCGGCCGCAGCTGGCAGCAGTTGCTGTTCGTGTCCGACTCTACTGGCGCAGTGGACCTGGAGTTCGCCCCCGACGATCCGCAGACGATCTACGCGTCGATGTGGCGGGCGGAGCGCAAGCCATGGACGATCATCAGTGGTGCGCGCGAGGGCGGCGTGTACAAGTCCACTGACGGCGGTGAGCACTGGACCAAGCTTACTGGCGGGCTGCCCAACGAGCTGATCGGCAAGACCGACCTCGCCGTGTCGGCCGCCGACCCCGACGTGCTCTACGTGCTCGCGGAGGCCAAGCCGGGGAAGGGATTGTATCGCTCCGACGACCGCGGCGAGAGCTTCCGCTTCGTGAGCGACGAGGACGGGCTCACCCGCCGGCCGTTCTACTACCTCAACGTGGATGCCGACCCCAACGACGCCGACGTGGTG
>JBDGYO010000237.1:0-4514 GCA_039584015.1 Gemmatimonadota bacterium
AGGCCGTGGAGTACGGAATCATCGACAAGGTGATCCAGCAGCGCGCCGAGCTGGAAACCGACAAGTCGGCTTGACGAAAGGACTTGCGAGGCCCATACTAGCGGCGACTCGACCGAGGAACCATGGCCCAAGACAAGCACCTGCGCTGCTCGTTCTGCGGTAAATCCAAGGACGCCGTCCGGAAATTCATCTCCGGGCCGTCGGTGTACATCTGCAACGAGTGCATCGCCCTCTGCAACGAGATCCTGGCAGAGGACGAGGAACGCGAGGTCGCCGAGGCGATCACCCAGGTTCCCACGCCCGCCGAGATCAAGGAAGTGCTGGACGAGTATGTGATCGGGCAGGAGCAGGCGAAGAAGGTGCTGTCGGTCGCGGTGTACAGCCACTACAAGCGCATCAACTCCGAGTCGCTGCGCAACAGCGAGGTCGAGCTCGAGAAGTCCAACATCCTGCTGCTCGGCCCGACGGGCGTAGGCAAGACCCTGCTGGCCCAGACGCTCGCCCGCATGCTCGACGTTCCCTTCACCATCGCTGATGCCACCACCCTCACCGAGGCAGGCTACGTCGGCGAGGACGTCGAGAACATCCTGGTGCGGCTGCTGCAGGCCGGCGACTTCAACGTGACCGAGTGCGAGCACGGCATTGTCTACATCGACGAGCTCGACAAGGTCGCACGCAAGAGCGAGAACCCGAGCATCACGCGGGACGTGTCCGGCGAGGGCGTGCAGCAGGCACTGCTCAAGATCCTCGAGGGAACGGTGGCCTCGGTGCCGCCCCAGGGCGGACGCAAGCACCCCCAGCAGGAGTACATCCAGATCGACACCCGCAACATCCTGTTCATTTGCGGCGGGGCGTTCGACGGCCTGGAGAAGATCATCGAGGCACGCACGGGGCGTCGCCAGATCGGGTTCAGCAAGGCGGAGCTGGAGGCGGGCAAGGCCGCGCAACTCGAGCGAAACCCCTACACCGAGGTCGAGCCCGACGACATGTTGCGCTACGGGCTGATCCCCGAACTGGTGGGACGCCTCCCGGTTACCGTGGCGCTCGATCAGCTGGACGAGGAAGCCCTGGTCCAGATCCTGTTGGAGCCCAAGAACGCGCTCAGCAAGCAGTACAAGAAGCTGTTCGAGCTCGAGAACGTGGGCCTCACCTTCGAACCCGAGGCGCTCCGGGCCGTGGCCCAGCGGGCCATCAAGCGGAGCACCGGCGCCCGCGGCCTGCGTGCCATCTTGGAGGAGGTCATGACCGAGATCATGTTCGAGCTCCCGGGCCGGCATGACGTGCGCGAGGTCGTGATCACGAAAGAATGCATCACAGAGGGCAGGACCCCACTTGTGGTCACCGAGGGGGCCCGGGCCAAGAAAGAGGCCTGAGCACCGTCACCTTCATCGGCAGCTATCCGGCTGCCGATTTTCGCCTGCGGCCAGTGCTTCCCGAAGTCGCCTTCCTGGGCCGCTCCAACGTCGGGAAGTCGTCGCTCATCAACGCCGTTGTGGGGCGGCGCGCGCTCGCGCACACCAGCAAGACCCCCGGAAAGACCCGGATGGTGAACGTGTTCAACGTGGGGGACCGCTACTACCTGGTGGACCTTCCGGGGTACGGATGGGCACGGGCCTCGAAGCCGGATCGGCGCAGATTTCACGAGCTGCTGCAGCAGTATCTTACGACGAGGCAGCCGCTGGCCGGGGCCATCTGGCTGTTGGACGTGCGCCGTGAGCCGTCGGTCGAGGACCGCCAGATGGCGGAGCTCTTGGCCGAGCGCGGCATCCCGATTCTCGCCGCGATCACCAAGGCCGACAAGCTCGGTCGCGCGCGCCGGATGGAGCGCACCAGCGAGATCCTGGACGCCGTCGGGATGACGGAGGAGCAATGCGTGGTGACCAGTTCCCGCACCCGGGATGGGATCGAGCAGCTTCAGGAGGCCGTCGCCGGCTTGGTGGACACCTGGACGAGGGGCGGGCAATGAGCAGCGCGATCCGTGGGCTCCTTGGCTCGGTCCCGACCCTCACCCTCCTCGTGTGTGCGGGCCCGCTCCAGGCCCAGCAGGATTCGGCTGGCCCGGGCGACCAGACCCAGGCCCTGCCCCCAGCCGGGTACGGCACACTGCGCCAGAGCGACGCGACCCTGCGCATCGACACCGAGACCCACCTGATCCAGATCGTGCCGCTGGACGAAGGGGTGATCCGGCTGCTGGCCAACGACACCTACAGTTCGCTGCACCGCCTGCGGGAGTCCAGGTCGGAGGAGATCGACCGGGCCGCCACGCGGTGGGGGATCCGGCAGCCGATGGTCTTCCTGGTGACCTTCTTCGGGCGGCAGGACCAGGCGCGATTCTCTCCCGAGATCCTGCAGGTGACCAGCCAGAACCGTCTGTTTCGGCCGGTGGAGATCTTCCCGCTCTCCCCCCTGTGGAGTGGACAGCTGCTCAACCAGCGGGAGACGGCCCGGGCCGTCTACCTGTACGAGGATGGGATCCGGCTGGCCAATCAGATGGTCGTTTCCTACAGTCGGTTCTCGACCGAGGCGTGGGCCCTGATCATCCGGGTCCTCGATGCCGAGCGGGGCGCGGTCCTGGCCCGCGCCGCCCGGGAGCAGGGGACGCCCTAGCGACCCAGCGCCTCCAAGCCCTCACGCACGCGGGACTCGATCCACCGCGCCACCTGCGGATGCTCGAGGAGCGCCTCTCCCGAGTACACGATGGGAAGCCCGGCCAGGTCGGCGGGCAGCTTCTCGCCTGTGATGCGCCCCCGCGCCACCAGGAGCGGTACGACGACGACCGGGCGGTCGGTCAGCCCGTACTGTAGCGCGATCACGTCCCGCACCTGACGCACTGCCTCCTCCCGCACCGCCTCCGGAGCGTCGTCGCGCACCAGCCCCACCTTCACGTCGCGGAATCCAGACCACGCCGTGACGCTGTCGGCCAGCACACGCATGTTGCGCATCCAGGCTGCCCACCGCTCCGGCGAGTTGGGACCGTGGCCCACCACGAAGAGCGCCTGCTCGGCGGGGGCCGCGGCAAGGGCGAGGGCCCGATCGGCGAGCGCCCGCGCAATCTCGGGCGCGTCGTCCATCCCACCGGCGAGCACCAGGGGAACCGCCCTTTCCGGACGCTCGATCCCTCCCATCGCCAGGTGGCGCCGCATCTCGGCCGAGAGGGAGTCCGTTTCACCCACGAGGTAGCGCACCTGCTCGAAGTGGCCGCTGTGGCTCGATACCAGGAGGGGGACCACCACGATCCGCTGGGCACCGGCGTCCACGAGCTGCGCCACCGCCACTTGGAACGGCCGCTCGGCTGCGCCGGGGCCCATCAGGAAGCTCACCTCGACCGGCCCACCAATCTCGACCATCTCGGCCACGGCGGCCACCTGCGCGTTCCATTCGGGCCCGCCGCCGTGGGCCACCACGAGCGCGCCCACCGACCCTTCCGTTTGGGCGATTCCGGCGGTTGGCCACCCCGCCAGCGCGAGGAAGAGGCTAACGAGGGTCAGCACCGTCTGAGGGCAGACAGCCCGCTCCGCGGGCGTTAGCATTGGAATGGACACGGGGTAGTTACTCGACTCGATCTGGGGCAAACATGGGAACTTCCGGGGGATTGGATTTGGTTGAGAGCACACCCCACCTTGAACAATTCCGAATGTACTTGGGGTATATAACGTGGTCAACGAACCCCTCACGGAGGATACTCCACGATGGTGCTCCGTCCGCTCCGCAAGCTGAGCCTCCCGGACCCCGCGGAACGGGCCTACGGTCAGTGGCTGGGAGAGCTCGAAGAGCGCCTGGCCGATCCGCAGTGCGACCGGTACCGGCTGTGCCGCGACGTGCTGTTCGGCATCTACTATCCCGGGTTGGAGAGCTACGACGACCTCGTGGCCGACCCCGGTGTAGCGCCCTCGACGCGGGCGGCGCTGCTCGCGCTCGACCCGCACCACATCACGCTCGAGCCAGAGTACTACCACGAGATCGACGCGGAGCGGTATGCCCGGGTGAAGCCGCTGCTCTGGTTATGGCAGAGCTTCGATCGCTCAGCCCTGGGCGGAGGGAACGTGGATGTCGGGGTGCGCTTCCGCCGTCTCCTGGCACCGCACATCTTCCGGCGGTGCGGGAAGAACTTCAAGAGCTTCCAAAACGTGGAATTCTCCTTCGGGTACAACATGGAGGTGGGTGACAACGTGGTCGTGCACCGACACGTGCTGCTGGACGATCGGGGCGGCATCACGCTGGGGAATCGTGTCTCGGTGGCCGACTACGCCAACATCTACAGCCACACGCACGCCCTCGCCGATCAGGTAGACGTGACCAACGCAGAGGTCGTGCTGGAGGACGGGGTGCGCATCACCTACCACGCCACGGTCCTCGCCGGGGTGCACGTGGGTGAGGAGGCCATCGTGGGCGCCGGCGCGGTGCTCACCAAGGACGCCAAGCCGTGGCACCTCTACCTCGGCGTGCCGGCCAAGCCCGTGCGGGTGAAGCCCAACGCGCCGCCCGAGATCACCGACGACCCGGAGCGCCCGCCC
>JBDGYO010000238.1:0-6053 GCA_039584015.1 Gemmatimonadota bacterium
ACGCCGACTCAGGTCACGTCGTGCGTACCCACCGCGCCAGTTCCTTCAGGTTGGGGCGCTTGCCGTACATCAGTATGCCCACACGGTAGATCCGTGCTGCAATCCACGTCACCAACCAGAGCGCGACGATCAGCAGGCCTATCGAAGCCGCCACTTCCTGGAATGGCACCTGTGCGGCGGCCCAGCGAACGGGCATCGCGATCGGTGAGCTGAAGGGCACCAGCGAGAGAGTCACCGCCAGTCCACTGTCGGGCTGCTGCAGGATCCCGATCAGGAGAATCGACGGTAGGACCAGTAGCATCACCACCGGCGTCTGTGCCTGGCGAGCCTCTGCTTCGCTGCTCGACATGGCGGCCACGGCGGCAAACATTGCGGCGTACAGGAAGTACCCCAGCAGGAAGAAGGTCACGATGATGGCCAGGGTCGCGGCCGACACGTCAGGCAGGCGGAAGCCCGAGCCCGTCGGAACATCGATCCCGATCACCCCAAGCACGACGTCGCGGTGCCGAATGAGCGCCCAAGCCGACACGCCCCAGATGAGGAACTGGAACAGACCAACGGCCCCCACACCCAGGACCTTTCCCGCCAACAGCTGGAACGGCCGGAGACTCGACACCAGGACCTCGATGATGCGTGACGTCTTTTCCTCCACCACGGACCCCATCACCTGCACCCCGTAGATGAGGATGGCGATGTAGAGCACGAACCACACGGTGTAGGCAAAGAAGAAACGCGATTCCCCGCTCTCGTCCGTGAGCTTCCCGCCGCGGATGCCCACGGTCCTCATGGTCACCGGAATCTGCGCCTGCTGCACCAGCTCGGGGTCGACGCCGACCTGATCCAGCCGCTCCACCAGCACGGCCTGGCGCAGGAGGCGCTGCATCGACTGCATGTCGGACAACGACGAGATGTTCGAGCCCCGGTATTCCGCCAGCCCGTCCACCACCGTCTCGTCGCTCACCAGGAGATACCCGTCGAGTCGCTTGAGACCCACCAGCTGTGTGAGGGAGTCGGCCGCCACCTCCATGTCGACGACTTCTGCCCGCACCCAGTTGGCCGTCACCCGTTCGGAGGCGTCCAGTCGTTGCGTCACGTCGAGACCGAAGTCGGACGTGGTCATGTCGACCACCGCGATGACGCGGTGCCCACCGCCCCGTTCGGCCAAGAGGATGGGGAGCACGATCGCGGCAGCCATGAGCACCGGCACGAGCACCGTGGATATGATGAACCACTTGTTGCGAACCTTCTCGGTGAACTCCCGGCGAATGACCACCCAGACCTTACGCATCGGCACCCACCTCCTCCGCCTCCCGCTCCTCACCTACCATGTCGATGAAGATCTTGTGCAGCGTGGGTTCTGCGATCTCGAAACGTCCCACGCGGGCGCCGGTGCTCACGAGCCTGTGTAGCAACTGCTGTGCATCCCCGCCCTCGGCCAGCTCCACCTCGGCGTACTGGCCATAGTTGTCGGCCTTCGCCACCAGGGTACGGTCCTGCAGCAGACTGTCCACTGCTGCGTTCCCCTGTTCCACGGCGACGATGACGTGGCGCCCACCGTGGCTCCGCTTGATCTCGGCGAGCGGGCCGTCGACCACCTTCTGCCCGCGCGCGATGATGCAGACCGAATCGCACAGCCGCTCGGCTTGCTCCATGATGTGTGTGGAGAAGAGCACGGTGGTGCCCGCACGACCGAGCTCCACCACGACGTTCTTCATGGTCCGCGTGTTCATCGGATCCAGGCCGGCGAACGGCTCGTCGAGAATGAGTAGTTCGGGTCCGTGCAGCACCGTGGAGATGAACTGGACCTTCTGCTGCATTCCTTTGGACAGGTCGTCGACCTTCTTCTGCTCCCAGGCCGACAGCTCCAGGCGCTCGAGCCAGCGATGCGCCTCGTGTTTGGCGGAACGCCGATCGACCCCCTTGGCTTCCGCCAGGAAGACCAGCAGATCGAACACCTTCATCTTCTTGTAGAGTCCCCGCTCCTCGGGCAGATAACCGATCCTGGGCGACAGGTCGCGCCCCGTGCCCGTGCCACCGAACAGGGCAACGCGACCTTCGTCCGGGATGATGATGTTCATGATCATCCGGATGGTGGTGGTCTTCCCGGCCCCATTGGGTCCGAGGAGTCCATACACGGCTCCCGCAGGAACGGAGAGGGAGAGTCCCCGCACCGCGGTGTGCCCCGCGAAGCGCTTGGTGATCCCTTGTATCTCGATGACCGAGCCATTGCCGTCCATGCTATTCAGTCCTCAGTGCCCGCCGTCAGACGGAGGAGAGTAGCCCAGGGTTCCTGCCGCAGCGTAGGATAAGCCCCGTCGAATCCCGAGTCCAATCTCGCCCATTGGAGTCCCGCGCGGGAACCGCTCCGCCCCACAGCTGGTTATGTCTGGTCGAAGGAGCAGAGCTGCTATGCAGTCGGAAGATCAGGAGTACTTCGACTACCATCCGGCCCTGGGACGGCGCCTCGACCGGCTCGCCGCGACCGCGCGGACGGCTCCGCCTCACCTCGAGGCACGAATCCGCGGGATCCTCAAGCAAGAATCGGCCCGGCGAGGTCGGAGACGCCGCATCAGCTTCTTCGCCGGCGGAGCGACGCTGGCCACCGCCACGGTCGCACTCGCGCTGCTGGGCACTCCGGCCAGCGACTCCCTGGCTCCGCCGTTGGCCCGAGAGGCCCAGCTCGGGCTGGCCAAGGTGGTCGCCATTGAGAGCGCCGACACGGCTGCCCTGGTGGAGTGGTTGCAGTCCGAGGTGGGCTACCAGGTCGACATCCCCGCGATATCGAACGCCGAGTTGGTCGGAGCGACGGTTGCCGAGTTGGGTGACGTCAGAGGCGCCGCGGTCGTGTACCAGTACCGAGGGGCCTCGCTCACCTACTTCGCCCTTCCCGCTGGCGAGCTGCTGGGCCGGCCGGTTCCCACCGGCTTGACCGCCGCGACCGCAAACGGATACGAGGTGGCCCTGTGGACCGAGCAAGGTGCCGCACGCGCCGTAGCGGCGTCGATGCCACGGCAGGCAGTGCTGCAAGTGGCCGAAGAGTGCCGAGGAAAGAGTCGCTAGAGGTTTCGCAGCCAGCGCACGAGTAGCCCAACCGCCAGGACCGCACAGCCAACCGCAATCGTCCACAGGTCTAGCGAAACCGCTAGCACCGCGCAGGCGACCATCCCCACCCAGGGCACCACGTTCGGGTACAGTTTGTCCTTCGCGGGCATTCTGAGGGCCGCGAGGTTCGCGATACCGTAGTACACGAGGATGGCGAATGCCGCCGCCGTGGCTACCCCTCGCAGGGTGCCGGTCGCAGCGACGAGCGCCGCCACAGCCCCAACGAGCAGGATCGCCCGGTTGGGTGTCCCGTAATCCGGGTGCACCCGTTCGAGCCATCGGGGCAGATCACCCCGCCGCGCCATGGCAAAGGCCATCCGGCTCAGTCCGAGGATCTGAGACAGCATGACGCCGAGCATCGCGACGACGGCCCCCACACTGATGATCGTGGCCGCCCACTCTTGGTCGAAGCTCGACGCGGCGGCCAGGAGCGGCGCTCCGGAGGCCGCCATGCCGTCGGCTCCAACGGCACCCAGGGCCACGAGCACTACCGCCACGTACAGCAGGCCCGTTGTCACGAGCGTCAGGACGATGGCACGGGGAATAGTACGGCGGGGATCGTGTATCTCCTCCCCGAGCGTGGCGATACGGGCGTACCCGGTATAGGCGAAGAACATGATCGCGGCCCCGCTCAGCAGCCCGCGCCAGCCAGCGGGCGCGAATGGCCGCAGCCGCAACGGCTCGAACGCACCTGCTCCGAGAACGACGAACATCACCAACACGCCGAGTGACACCGCCACGATCGCCAGGTTCAGACGGCTCGACCTTCGCACGCCGAAGTAGTTCAACACCGTGAAGCCGAGCACCGCCACGACCGCGACGGCACGCGGTGGCACTCTTGGCAGAAACGCATCCAGGTAGGCGCTCAGGCCGAGCGCGACGGTGCCGGCCGCAGCCGTCTTGCTCGCAAGGAACATCCATCCGGCGGTGTAGCCGGCGGTTGGGCTCAACACCCGGTATCCGTACTCGTAGGTGCCCCCAGCCATCGGATACGTGGCCGCGAGCTGCGCTGAGCTGAGCGCGTTCGCCGTGGCCGCCGTCCCAGCGAGCAGGAGCGCGACCAGCAGAGCAGGCCCGGCAACTTCGGCACCGATGCCGCTCACGACGAATATCCCGCCCCCCACGATCGCCCCGATCCCGATGCCTACGGCATCGAGCAGCCCGAGATCTCTGCGGAGGATATGCGGTGGCTTCACGGCTCCCCGCGCCGCACGAGGACATCACCGTCCACCAACCTCACCTCGTACAGCGAGAGACTCTCGGCGGCTGGCGCCTCGATGGCCTCGCCGGTGCGCACGTCGAATTGCGCCCCGTGGAGCGAGCACTCGATGGCATGGTCATCGACCATCTCGCCGTCGCTCAGGGGAAAGTCCGCGTGACTGCAGCGGTCCTGAAACGCATACAACCAGGCACAGGCCCTCCCCCGTGGAGAGCTCAACCGCCACGGGAGTGCCCTCAGGCAGGTCACCCAGCAATGCAACGCGCTCGAAGCCCGGCTCAGTCACTGCAACGCTCCTTGGAGGGTGCGAAGTCTGTGAGACCAACCGCACTCACTCGGTGGAGGCTGGTTCCCCCGAGCCGGTGAGGGCGGCGTGCAATGTGTGCCAGGGAAGGTTCGCACACTTCACGCGGGCAGGGAACCGCTTCACCCCGGCCAGCGCGGCGAGCTTGCCGAGCTCCTTGCTGTCGGCCGGCGCATCCGGGCCGCCGGTCACCATGTCGTGGAAGGCCCGGAACAACGCCTCTGCCTCTTCCGTGGTCCTTCCTTTGATCGATGACGTCATGAGGGAGGCCGATGCCTGGGAGATGGCGCAGCCCTTGCCCTGGAAGCCGACGTCCTTGATGACGTCATCGTCCACGGTCACGTACAGCGTGATCTCATCGCCGCAAAGGGGGTTGGTGCCCTCCGCGCTGTGGCTGGCGTTGGGGATCTTCTTGAAGTTTCGCGGGGCGCGGTTGTGATCGAGGACGATTTGTTGATAGAGATCTCTGAGATCGGCCATCAGCCGAACACCTCGTGGACACGGTGCACCGCCCCGACCAGCGCATCCACCTCGTCCCGCGTGTTGTAGAACGCAAAGGACGCCCGCGCCGTCGCGGGCACACCGAGTCGCTCCATCACGGGCTGCGTGCAGTGGTGGCCCGTACGAATGGCGACGCCCTCCTTGTCCAGGATCGTGCCGACGTCGTGCGCATGCACCGCATCGAGCACGAAGGACACCACGCTGGCCTTCTCCTTTGCCGTACCGAGAACGTGCAGCCCGGGGATAGCCTCGAGCGACGCCGTTGCATACCGCAGCAGGTCGGTCTCGTGGGCGTGGATCGCCTCCCACGACATCCCGTTGAGATAGTCCACGGCGGCACCCAGCCCGATCGCCCCAGCGATGTTCGGGGTCCCGGCCTCGAACTTGGCCGGCAGCGGCGCGTACGTCGTCTTGTCGAAGCACACCGAGCGGATCATCTCGCCACCCCCCTGGTACGGGGGCATCGCGTTGAGCAACTCAGCCTTGCCGTACAAGACGCCAATTCCCGTCGGCCCGAACATCTTGTGGCCCGAGACGGCGTAGAAATCACAGTCCAGGTCCTGCACGTCCACTGCCATGTGCGGCGCAGCCTGCGCGCCGTCCACCAGCACGGGGATGTTGTGGCCGTGGGCGATGGCCACCATCTCCTTGATGGGATTGATCGTGCCGAGGGAGTTCGAGACGTGCACCAGCGCCACGAGCTTCGTCTTCGGGTTGAGGAGCTTCTCGTACTCGTCCAGCTCGAGCTCGCCCTCGTCCGTCATGGGAATGACCCGCAAACGTGCCCGCGTCGCCTCACACACGATCTGCCACGGCACGATGTTCGAGTGGTGCTCCATGGCGGAGATCACCACCTCATCACCGGCGGCGAAGCTCACGCGGCCATAGGAGTACGCCACGAGATTGATGGCCTCGGTAGCGCCCCGC
>JBDGYO010000010.1:0-18645 GCA_039584015.1 Gemmatimonadota bacterium
CCTGGAGGCCGACGCGCAGAAACTTCGGCAGACACTCGAGATGCTGAACGACGCGCATGCGGCAGCGCGAGCGGCAGGAGACGAGATTCCTGCCGATCTGCAGGAGGCACGGGAAACCACCGAGAAGCACTTGGAAGAGGCAGTCGCCTCCCTGGAGACCATTCGTCTGGGGTTGTTACGCCTGACGACTGGTGCCGGGACCGTCGAGGGGCTTACGACCGATCTGGCCGCGGCCGCCAACGTGGGAGATGAGATAGACCGACTCATGACGGGAATGGCGGACGTGGAGTTGCTACTGCGGCCGACCTGAAGCGTCGACGGTGCCAAACGAATCCCGGGCGGGCCGACGGCTCCCGCCCGGGATCTTCCTAGATGCTGCCCAGCCGGCCGAGCACCCGCTCGCGCGTCCGGTCAGAGCTGATCCCTGCGGCGGCTTGCCGGTAGGCCGACCGTAGCTCTTCGTCCATCTCCACCACACTGGCAAAGTGCAGCAGCACCTGCGACAGCGTGTGATCGGAGCCGATGGCGGCGGCGGCGTCCAGCACGGCCAGCGCGGTCTCCCTCGATCGCGACTGCTGGTCGATCACGGCGTCCAGCAACTGGCCGCGGCTGTGGTCGGAGCCCGTGCGATTCACGGCCGCGAAGAAAGCGGGGCGCAGCGCGTCATCGATGGCGTACTGCCGTACGACCACCAGCAGGAGCTGAGTCCGCTGATGGTCGGATCCGATGCTTGCTCCCGCCGCGTCGACGGCGCCCGCGATCGCTTCCCTGGACACCGTCGGGTGCAGCAGCACCGCCGACCACACGCGGCCCTGGTTGTGGTCGGAATCGATCCCGCTCGCCGCCGCCACGAATGAAGCCGGCAGGGCCCGGTCGGGCGGGTACCGCTCGAGCACCTCGAGCAGCAACTCCGCCAGCTCATGGTCGGAGTCCATGCCCTCGGTGAGGGCGAGCGTGGCGTCCAGCACCTCCACGCTGGGCGCGCCGCGCTCGAGCAGAGCCGTCAGCACCTGGCGGCGCTGGTGGTCAGACTCGATGCTGCGCACCGCGGCGAAGAACGCCGGCGTCATCGAGCGGTCCAACGGGTAGACGGCGATGAGCTCCTCGAGCAGCTCGCCCAACTCGTGGTCCGACTCGATGTCGGCGGCGGCGGCCAGCATGGCCCCTGCGACTTCGGGGCTGAGGTCCGCCCGCTTGAGGATGGCCGACAGCACCTGGCGGCGCTGGTGGTCGGAGGCGATGCTGCCCGCCGCCGCCACGTATGCAGCCTGCGCGCTCTCATCCAGCGGCTGCGACTCGGCAATGGCGATCAACACCCTCCCCAGGGCGTGATCGGATTCGATGCGCCGGGCCGCCTGCGCCGCGATGCGCCTCACGGTGCCCGGATCCAGCTCCTCGTGGGTGAACAGGACCGCGTAGTACCTCGAGATCGCATGGCCGCTACCGTACTGGTCAAGAATCCGTGTGCCGCGCTCCTCGGCACGGAACGACGTGCGGCGGAACACGACGAGGAGCGCCTCCGCGAGCCATTGCTGCGCGTCGTCGTCGAACGGGCGCTCGTCGCCATCCACGCGCCAGCGCCGCGCAAGCCCGGTCCCGGCGCGCTCGATCTCCAGCTCCCGCCGCGACCCGTTGACCCGCTCTTCCAGCGTGAACCATCCGGAGGACGCGATCCCGGTCACGTCGGTGTAGTCCTCCGCAAACGTGATCTCTCCCTCGTACTCGAGTTCAAGCCGGCAGCGATCCACCTCGATGCGGATGCGCACGCGGTGGTCGTCGATGTTCGTCGAGGCGGACGAGTTGTCCCAGCGCGTCCAGTCGCACAGGAGCTGTTGCGGCTGCTGGACGGGCTGGCGCCGGGGCTCCGGCGCGATTGCCGCGGCACGCCGCAGCGGGCGCACCCGGTCCGTGGCTGCGACCGGCGGCGTGGGGGTGCCCGCGTCGAATCGAACCGTGGCCTCATCCACCGGACTGCGCACCGGCGTGGCGACCGCCAGGGGAACGATGATCACCAGCGCCAGGACGACACCAACGAGTGCTGCCGCAACGCTCACACCTTCCCGGGACCGGTGTGCGTCGAGCACCGCCCCGAGCCGGCGGCCGATGTGCGAATGCCGAGCCATCGGGAGCGACGCCTGCGAGGCGAGCCGCGTCGCGCGGCAGTCGCGAGCGATCTCCAACAGGTGGCCCGCGTACTCCGAAGGCCGCGAGCCCGCCCGCAGGACCAGGTCGTCGCAGGCCAGCTCGCGCTCGATGCGGAGCCGCCGAGCGGCATACCATGCCAGCGGGTGGAACCACAACAGCGCACACAGGATCCGCGCCAGGAACTGCGTCAGGTAATCGAGTCGCTTCACATGCGCGATCTCGTGCATAAGCACCGCATCGAGCCGCGACGACGACCACGAGGCGGCGTCCCGTGGCAACATCACGACCGGGTACACCAGTCCCCACGTCATCGGCATCGCGCGGTCGGCGGTGTGGAGAATCCGCACCGGGCGGCTCACGCCGAGCAGGCGCCCCACACGGGCCGCCGCAGAGTGCACCGCTGCGTCGCGGGCCGGTTCCGCCTCACGGGCCATGGCACGAAGCTGAGCCAACGCTCCCACAAATGCCGCGAGCAGCACGAGCACGCCGCCGCCCCACAGGAGCCCGAGCCAGCGAAGCGCCGCATATGAAACAGGGGATGCCCGTTCGATCACAGTGACACCGGCAGCCGGCACGGACGTCACTGCCGTCTCGGACCGCCGCCCGGCGGAGACCCCCGTCTCCCGCCGCGCGCGGACGGCTGCCCGATTCTCGGCAGCCAGGGCAGACTCGATGATGTCCGACAAACCGGTTCCCACCGCCACGGACCGGGGTGCCGCCGCCTCAACCGGCCGCGGCGCCTCGGCCGCGATCCAGCCGGGAACCCCGGGCGCCACGTGGACGGTCCGGTGCGGCACAGTCACCGACAGCACGGGTAGGAGCAGCACGCCGATCACGGCCAGAGTCCACACGAAGTGCCGCAGCGCCGGCGAGCGGCGGGCGAGGAGCACGGAAAGGAGACCCGCCAGGCCGAGCAGGATGGTGGCCTTGAGTGTGACGTCGAGGAGTAGTGTCATGGCTACCTTCCTTCCCTGCGGGCTTGATCGATGAGTTGCTCGAACCGATCCAGCTCCTCATCAGAGAGGCCGCTGCTCGACAGCTCGAGCAGTGCGGCGACCGCATCCTCGGCCGACCCGTCGAAGAACGTGCGAACTACCTGCCGCAGCGCGGACGTCCGCGCCCGCTCCCGCGGCACGGTGGGCTCATATACATATCGTGGGCCGTCCTGCCGATGTTTCAGATGCCCCTTGGACTCCAGGATGCGCAGCAACGCCCGGACCGCCGAGTAGCTCGGCGCGTCTGGGAGGGCGTCCCGCACCTCCTGGCCGGTGGCCTCTCCCGCGCGATAGATGGCGTCCATTATCTGGCGCTCCCGGCGGCTCAGGCCCGAATTCTCTGGCATTTGAGACTCCTGCTGAAAATTTAGCTTGCTGCTAAATTATTAGCAGGACGGAGGAAGTCAAGGGGGGGCAAGGCTGCCTGGAGACGACAGCGCCCGGCGCGGGGCCGGGCGTTGCTTCAATTACCAGTCGTACTGCTCCGCGACCACGAGGGCCCGCTCCACAGCGGGGCGGAATGGCTCCAGCTCGGCCCAGCACTCGTCTCGCATCGCTCTGAGGCGCTGGACGGTCTCGTCTCTCCCCGCCGGCGGCTCGTAGTACAACCTCCGGTGCAGTGCGCTGAACTTCAATCGCAATGGCTTGGCCAAGGGCCGCTCCTCAGCCATGCTGGACAGCCGTTCGTCCGCCTCACTGAGCTCATTCCACACTGCACGTGGGACCGCCATCGTTCCGCTACCCCAGGCTAAGGTGTTCCGTCATCATGCAGCCCGGTCCCACAGGTCGCCAGGGGTAGGCCGTGTGAGAAGCTCAGCGCTCTACACGGGCGAAGAATCCGCCGCTCGCGTAGACCCCGCCCCTCACTCGGATCACGACCTCATTGGCGCCCTGGCGAAGTTCGATCGGGACACGCCGACCGCGATGTTCTTCGTTGATCCAAAAATCCCACCAGGCCAGGCCCTCGCGCCGAACAAACCAATGGAATCTGCCATTCACCCAGATGGCGAGATCGTCGACGGTACTTAGGTGGAGCACCGCCGACTCCGCTAGAGGGGAGTGCAGCGTCGTTCGGAAGTAGGCAACGGTGCGTGGCCCGTGGTAGTCCGCGACCGCTCCGGATACCACAGCCCCACGTCCATCAGTGGGAAACGGCTTCCACCGCTCGGGAAACGAGCTGGGATTGCGTGCTAGCCGGTCATCGGTGCGGGCCAGCGGCCCCGCGACTTGCCAGTCGGTGAGAACCGAGTCGGGTTGGTAGTCTGTCGCCGGTAGCGGCGGTCCGTCATAGGTGAAGGCAGGGATGGTGGACACGGAGACGTTGTCCACCCACACGTCGCCTCCCACCGAACGCGGTTGCAGGCCCACGGCTCCCCCGTTTAACTCGAGATGCGAGAACGTGAGTTGGGGCACGTCCATGTCTCCCACATAGACGTGGGCTTCGTTCCCAATCACCTCGAGTCTAAACCGCTGCCACTCACCGATCCTGATCGCCGCCTCATCCACGAGCGGGGTTCGGTATTCCTCGTACAACGTGCGACCGACATTGAGATCTCTGTGCGGATTGACCCTCAGGTAGCTGCCGTTCCCCTTGATGTAGATCAGCCCGAAATCGGTGCGACCCCCATGCTCGCGGAAAGCGTAGACGAAGCCGAGATAATTCTGTTGGTCGTCGGGGAAGAGGACTTCCCCCTCCATTCGGAGTCCGCCCCAGTCGTGCGATCCTCGAACCAGCGCATACAGGTCTCCCTGAGGACGGAGAACCAGGATCTGCCTGTGATCGGGGTCGTCCGATTCTCGTATGAAGGCTCCGCCATCTCCACGAACCTCCCAACCGACGAGGTCGCCCTCAAAGTCGTCCGCGAAGCGCTCCTGCGCGGCCACCCCCCCAGGGAGAGCGCTTATGAGCGCGAGCGCCAGTAGAGCTCTCACAGTCATGAGCCGGGCCCGGACACGCGATTGCAGTGGGCGAGATACGTGAGCCTTGACATGTGGAAGATGTCCCACGTGCCCTCTCCATCTGGAAGCTGGTGAACGAACGTGTACGCCAATGGTGCCTCGTTTGCTCCAATGGCGTCGTAGACCCTGCGCACGGAACTCAGCTCACGCGGATCCGAGACGCGGAAGAGCAGCATGAGCTGGTGACCATCGTGGTCCAACCAGGCAACGGCGCCATCGACCACGCTCTGCCGAAGCCCACGGTGGAGCGCCTCGCTCTCCAGAGCCGCCACGTACTCTTCCTCAGGAAGTGAGAGTATTGCCGCCCATGCTCGCTGCTCCGCTTCCCTGAGCGGAGAACATCCGAAACAGATCCTGGAGTGGCCCTAGAACCAGATCTTCACCCCGGCCAGGATGTCCGAGTACTGCACGTCGCGCTCGAAGCGGTCCTCCCGGTCGCCGCAGTAGGCCGCATCGACGCTGCTGCGACGGCAGGGACCGCCACGACTGACGGTGTACGTGACGTTGTTGCGGTGGCCCAGCGCGAGCCGGTTGTGGAAGTAGAAGCCCAGCCGCCACGCCGAGAACTTCCGTTCCCAGTCGAGCCGCTGGTCGAGGCCCAGGTGCCACGAGCCGCGGCTCGCGTTCGGCTCGCCGGCCACATCGGGTACGACCGTCTCACAGAGGCCCTGCTCCCCGTCGCACACCCGCTCACCGGGGTGGAGTCGCGTGTAGGGCGCGCCCGACGCGGCCGTGTACGCCTGCGCCAGCGAGATTGAGCCCCCCAAGATCCGGAACGGCACGTGCCAGATGCTGGTGATGTCGAAGGCGTGCCTCCGGTCCTCGGCGGCCGGGAAGCGCCGTCCCGCGGCTTCGATCTCCGAGAAGCTGTAGGTGTACCCCGCCGACCAGGTGAGGCGCCCCGCCAGCTGCCGCACCGCCGTCTCGATCCCGGCGGCCCGATTGTGTCCCTCGACGACGTTCGGCGTCTCCGGCAGCGGGCCCGGGGTCGGATCGACCAGCGCGATTCCCGTCCCACGCCTCCCATACAGATTCACCGACGCGAGTAGACCGGCACCGAGCCATCGCTCCAGCCCTAGCGAGACGATGTCGTTCTGCAGCACCGGCACACTGTCGCCGGCCAGGAGCCAGAAGTGCCCGGTCGTGAGGCCGGGCCCGACCCGCACGCCGGCGGGAGCCAGGCTCTGCAGATACTGGTACGACCGTCCCATCCCGGCGGTGAGGGTGAGCCGGTCGGCGAGCGCGTACCGGCCCGCGAGCTGCGGCGCGAGGCGCACCGGCGCGGCGTTCGCCAGCGCCTCGGAGCCCTCCACCCTGATGCCCCCCTGGACGCTGAGCCGGCTGGCGGCCTTCCAGCGCGCCTCGGCCCAGACAGCCGCCACCGTGAGACGCCCCTCCCGCGTCGCTGCGCTCGAGAACGTCTGCACGGGGTGGGGCGCCGGCGCGGCACCCTCGTACTGCAACGACTGATGCGTGAGCGCATAGCCGGCCCGCCAGCCGGTCTCGTACTCGTCGGGCATCGGCGAGCCGAACTCGCCGTTCGCCGTCAGATACATGATGACGCCGTCGGTGTGGGCCTGCACCTGCCGGAACGCATCGACCGGCGCGAGCAGCGCTCCCTCCTCCGTGTACCGCGCCGTCACGTCGAACCGGCTCACGCCGATGGTGTGGCGAGAGAACACCCCCGACACCGGCATGTCGAGCGTGGCCCTGGCACCCAGATTCCCCCAGGCGAACGTGTTGTGCGTCGCGCCTGCGTCGAGCGGCTGCCGTATCCAGTCACGCTCCCAGATGCCGCTCAGCTCGAGACGACGCTCGGCACCCAGATCGGCGTCGATGCGAGCGACGACGTCGGTGAACTCCTTGGGAACCACTCCCGAGCCGTCGGGGCTCGATCGCCTCGCCGCCACCAGCGCGCCCCCGCGTCCGCCGAACAGGCGCCGCTCCAATGCGAGCCCGACGCCCAGCCAGTTCAGGGTTCCCTGTCCACGCAGGTCTCCGATGCCACCGGCGGGCCGCGACGTGAGGCTCACGACCCCGGCCGCGCCTTCGCCCAGTGACACGGAGCGGACACCGGGGTGAAACAGCACCGACCCGAGGACGTAGTCGTTCACCGCCGTCGTCATGCCACCCGCGTGGAACGGGTTGAGGAGCGGCAGCCCGTCGAAGTAGACGCGAGTGTGGTCCCATCCCGCACCGCGCGTCCAGATCTCGGCGGTCCAGTTGTCCCGCGTCGTGACCCCGGGAAGTCGCTGCAGGGCTCGGAAGGGATCGGTGTCGCCGAAGGTCGCCGCACTGAGCACGTCCTCGTGGGTCAACACCCGCACGTCGCTGGTCAGGAACGAGCGCTGGCGCCACCGCTCGATCTCGATGCGTCCGCGCCCCGCCCCGGACGCCTGCGTCGCTCCCCCGCCGTACAGGTCCAGGGACACGGCCTGGACCTCGATTGGCCGCAGCCGGACCGGAGCGACCTCCAGTGCCACGGAGACGTTGACGCCGGTGGGGCGTCGCAGCTCCACGTCCACGGAGGCGGCGTGGTAGCCGATGCAGCGGATGTGGACGCGATAGGCCGCGGGCGGGATGTCGCTGAAGTGGTACGTGCCGTCGTGCCGCGTCACCACCGTGCCGACGTGGTCGCCGTCCGGCCCGCTCGAGTGAGTCCCGGCGGAGTCGGCCGGGAGCGAGACGAGCGTGACGATGGCATAGGGAAGCGGGCTCGCCGCGTCCGCCGCGAGAACGGTGCCCGAGACGGCGCCGTCTTGCTGCGCCTCGAGTGCGCACCAAGGCAGCCCGGCCAAGAGACCAGCGCATGTCGCTGCCCAGCCCACGCGACGCACGACCCTGTGTGTACTCCGCATCGGCGCTGTCGGAGTTCCTCCCTGCATGGAACGATCTCCGCCGGAAACTTCTGACGCAACAAAGCCGAGTGCTCGTGTCGGCCTTCACGCCACCCGCATCAGCCACGTATGCGCCTTCCCCCGCAGCGAGGAGAGGTCAGAGTCCCAAGACCTCATTCGTTAGACCAGAGAAGGCAGCCCGGGAGTGGCTGCGCGGTGCTCGTTTCTTCTACGCACTGGGAGCGATAGAATGTTCCAGAGAGTCGCAGTTGCCCTGACCCTCGTGCTCACGTTAGCCTCGGGATCGGCGTTGTCGCAGGAGGCGGGCACGCGCTCGGGGTTCTGGCTGAGCTTCGGGGGCGGCGGTGGCGTGATGAACGGACTGCGCGGTGCTTCTTTCTACGTCCGGATGGGAGGGACGCCGAACGAGCAGGTGCAGTTCGGGGCACAAGTGCTCAACTGGTGGCGCGACGAGGCCGACACCGGAGACGACACGCGGGTGAGCGTCGCGGCGACGGCCGCGATCTTCCCTGTTCACAGCTCGGGGCCGGACCGCAGTCTGCTGAGCGAATGGTTCCTGAGAGCCGGATTCGGGATCGTGACGGCTCAGAGCACGTCGGGGGTGGGTCCCACGGTCGGTACCGGCATCGACCTCCGGCTCGGCCGCAACTTCTTCGTCACGCCGAACGTCGACATGGTGGTCTACTTTTTCGCAGAAGAGACGGACGTCTCACTGACCTTCACGCTCGGCTTGACGTGGCACTGAGATCGTGGTGATGGGCGCGCGCACCGTGGACGTGGATGCGCTGTTTGCGGAGCACAACGCCGCGCTGATCCGATACCTCACCCGCCTCACGGGTGATCCGGAGCAGGCGCAGGATGCCGCCCAGGAGTCCTACCTGCGCCTGCACATGCGGCCACCCACGCACACGGCGAACCTCAGGGCGTGGCTGTTCACCGTCGCTACCAACGTGGTACGCGATCAGTGGAGGAAGCAGGCACCGGTACAGCAACTCCTCGAGGTCTCGCCGGAGGCACTCGCGTCCGATGCGCAACAGGATCCACATGAGCAGCTGGAACGCGCGGAGCGCCGCCAGATCGTGCGCAAGATTCTCGCGCGACTCTCGGAACGAGAGCGTACGGTCTTGCTCATGCGCGAGGAGGGGTTCTTGCACCGCGAGATTGCCGAGACCGTCGGAACCACCACGAAGTCGGTGGGCACCATGATTGCCCGCGCACTGCGAAAGCTCGCCGGTGAACTCGGCCCGGCAGGAGGAATACTGTCATGACCCAGCCGACGGCCGGAAACGGAGGGCACCTCGAGAACGGGGATCTGATCAGACTCCTCGACAGAGAGTGTCTGCCGGAGGAGGAGGAGCGGATCAATCGGCATCTGCGGGACTGTGTCGCATGCCGTCAGAACGCCGCCGAGCTCGAGCGCTTGTCTCACCAGTTCGGTCTCGCTCTCCAGCAGGGAGACGCGACTGGTGACACGAGCGCCGCCGAGACGCGGCCGCTCAGGCGTCGCTGGTCCCGGAGACGGATCCTCCAGGCGGCAGCGATACTTTTCATCATCGCCGCAGCGGCGAGTCCGGCTCGGGCGTGGCTGGTCGAGGGGTGGCTCGCCATCCGGTCGCTGTTCACGGAAGCGCCTGCGCCGGCGCCCCCCCTGGAGGGGCCAGCGATCGACGTCGCCGAGACGACGGCGGTCGTGACATTCGCCGCCGTCGGTTCGGACTTCAGCCTGGAGGTGATCAGTACGCAGAGTCAGGGCACGGTCGTCATCGCCGTGGACTCGGTGCCGTCTGCGAGCGCGAGGGTACTCGGGGGAGACGGAAGCGAGGAGTTGGTGGTGCTGCCGGGGGGGCTTCGGATTCTCAACGCCGCCGCGTCGACGGCGAGCTACGAGATCGTGCTGCCGCCGGTTGTGAGAAACATCGAAGTCCGAATTGCCGGCCGCACGGTGTGGAGGTCGGACGAGACGGTGCTACCCGCTCCAATCAGGCAAGAGTTCGAGCTGGCACCGCCTGAGCCGAATCGATGAGGGCCGCGTGATGCCGCGGCGAGACTTGTTGTCGGCATTCTACACGTCATCAGCGGTCAGCACCAATGTCGAGAGCCGCACGGCCATTGGCTATCGTGAGCTCGGCTCCATACCGGGCCGAGAGGTCACGAAGACGGAAGAGAATGGAGTCCGCAACGGGCCCGGTGGCAACCTGAGCAAGACCGCGGCGTGAGAGGAACTCCACGTCGCCGTAATCCAGCCGATAGGTCTCACCTTCGTCCAAGTCGAGGGGTGTAAAATCAACCCGTGTGACCCGGCCGCCTTGGATAGTGAGCTCGGCGAGGAGACCCTCCCAAGGGCGGTACTCATCATAACCACCGATCACGGGATTCAGGCCTTGATAGGCGAGACCACCCAGCTGCCGCAGGAGAGGTTTGCCATTATAGATCTCGATTCCGTCGAACGCTCGGTGGCCGTGGCCGACATAGACCGAGGCGCCGGCGTCCAGGACAGCGCGAGCGAACGCGGTTTGCCACGCGGCGACGTCCTCGATCCAGACGTGACCATCACCCGTGGCTTCGCCGGGGGATAGACCGGAAAACTCATCAAGATCGAGTTGGAAGTGCTGGTAGTAGATGACGAAGTCCGCTCGCGTTGCAGCGTCCCGGACCGCCGCGAGATTGCGATCCCAGTCAACCTGCCAACCGGTCCACACTCCGTTCACCGCGTGACGAATCGCGTCGCGTTCATCGTGACTCGTTGTTGCGGCGATCAGCGCGATCGTAACATCGCCTACGGTGAGGTAACCCGGAGCGGTGGCGGTTTCGACATCGGGACCAGTACCGGCATACGCGACCCCGTAGGTTTCGGCGGCTGCACGCGTCGCCGCCACCCCGCAATCCCCAAGATCCCACGCATGGTTGTTCGCGAGAGACATGAGGTCAAACCCCAGGTTGGCGAAGAACTCCATGATAGAGGGAGCAACGGCATGGGGTCCGCCCGAGTTGCCCGGACGGTTGTCCAGCTGCAACCGGGGAGTTCCGTGCGACACCTCGTAGTTGATAGGCAGGCCGCAGCGGTCCTCGTCGCCCATGATCGCCATCTCGAAGTTGGTGAACGCGACATCTGCGCGCTCCACGATGGGCCGAAGCGTGCCGAAGGGATCCTCCCAATGGAGCCGAGGGTCCTTCTTGACGAGTGCTTGTCCCGCCAAGACGAGCGTGATCTCTCCCTCGGGAGGCGGCGAGTCGCAAGCTGCCCCCGGGGTCATGGCGACAACCAGACAGGCGAGAGACGCGCTCCGGATGTTCATGTTCAAACCTGCCAGAGCCCCTGCTCGATTCCAGCGTGTAAGTAGATCGCGATCTTCCCGTGTCCGGGAATCTCAGTGGGTTCGAGGGCGATCTTGCCACCCAGTTGCGCTGCCTGCTCGGCGGCCTTCTCGATATCGGTCACTCGGAGGTAGGTACGCAGGGTCGGCTTCTCCTGCTCGTGCATGGGGGCGCGAATGCCGCAGCGCGACCCCCCAGGCAGTTCAGCCACGAACGAGTTCCCCAGTTCGGGCCCCATGGCCTGAAAGCGCCAGCCATACGCCTCGCCGTACAGACGGCACGCAGCAGCCTCGACATCCGGTGTTACGATTTCGAAGTAGTAGATGGTGTGTTCGGGAATGGCCATTCGGTTACTCCGTCCGAGGTTTCTCCTCTCCCAATCAAGGGTCATGATGGCGAAGGATATCCTCGATGTCCTCCATGGTAAACGGGTTTAGCTGAACGATCTTCGCCTGCGAGCGATATTGCGATGGCACGATGGCCTGGGCCTCATCCCTGCTATCCACCTCGACTACTATCCACGCCCTATGCTCGCCGTCCTTGCATCCCCAATCTGCATTTCTCAAGAAGTGTGAGCCCGTCCTGAGGAAGAGTTCGATTGCCCGAGCACACTCCACCTTACTCTCTTCGTGCGGCACCTCAATCAGGAATCTTGCCATCTAACTCGATCTCCTCTGTTGGAGCCGTAGCCCCCTGTCCGATGGTACTTGGGGCGGCCGTCCGCCTAACTAGTAGTAGTCACCGCAAGCGCAGTGCGCAGTTGAGCCTTCATCGCGACTCCCGGGCGGCTTGAGAGGTAGTAAGCTGCATTCGCCTGTAGCGGATTGTCCAGCGGTCCATCGCCCGCGCCAAGACGCGACCCCAGAGGAGGGGTGGCGCTCCACCAGGACTCTACTGATCCATCAGACCCGGCAGAATGTCACACTGAACGCGGGACCTGTCACAACACGACGGTTACTGTGAGCGCGAGGCCATCACGCCGTGGCGCCACACTCACCCGAAGCTGGTCGAGCGGGACTTCCTCCCAGCGGTCGGTCTTGATGAGTGCCCCAACGCCTGCTCCCAGCAATCCTCCGGCGAGACCCCCGATCCCGGCTCCCCCCAGCACTACGTCCGGGCCGACACTGCAGAGCGTGTTCTCGCACGAAATGATCGCGGCTGCCCCACCCGCGATGGCCCCCGCCACGAATCCGAGAGCGGCACCCGTCCAAGGGTGTCCGCCGCGCCCCCGGTACAAGTCGAGACGCACCACCGACGCCAGGGGGCAGTACATCGCAGAGTCAGCTACGACCACGAGCGTATCACCGCGCAGCGCCTCGAACGTCGCTGACTGTCTTTCGATGCCGAGCTCGGGAGCGTACACGCGCACGCGTGTTCCCAGTTCGAGCCGTGGGGTCTGGGCTGCCACGGTACTGGAGAGTCCAACCAGCCATGAACTCAGGAGACCGACCGCCCGATACGCACGCACGAGCACGTCACCTTCCCGTCAATGACTGAGAATGCTGACCGTCGCTGCGATACTGACGACGTCGGTGCCGCTTATCCTACTCCACGTCCCGCCCAGATTGAGGATCCATAGATCGACGAACTCGTAACCGACGCCAGCGCCAAGTCCGAAGCCCACCTCCGTGTCCCAGTCGAAATCCGCCCAGGTGGCGAGGCCAGCCATGCCATTGACGTTGAATCCGGACGCCATCTCGTAGGTGACACCGAGCCCTGCAACATTCGTGGCGGTCAGGGCACCATCGGCAGAGAAGAAGCTTGCCTTGCTCGTATAGTAGAGTTGAACAGACTTCCCCAGCATGCCACCGATCTTGAAGTCCGTGGCGAACCCCACCTTGGAACCGAAGTTCGGATCGACACCCCCCGACGTGAAGCCAGGGCCGACGCCGAACCCGACGATGAACCCCTCCCGCTGTGCTGCGGCATGGCTCGAGGTGGATACCGACAGGAAGAGGACCAGACCGAAGAGCAGCACGCATCGAGACATGACCGCACCTCCTTGAATCATCGCGTTGTCCGTGCATCCACGTGTGCATGCGCGGCGTCAAGGAGCCGTCAAGTACCGCTAATACTCGAACTGCTTGCCGAACAGCTCCGGACCGGTCTTCCACTGGCCCGGAAAAGAGTCGCCTAGCCACATGAAGAGCTGTATGTGTCCAAGAGTGCGGAAACCAGCATCGTAGAAGAACGCAATCGCCTCCTCGTTCCTGGCGACCGGCTTCACGCTGAGACACAGGACACCCAGCTCCCTCGCCTGCTCCACAGCGTGTTCTACCAGGCGATGACCAATCCCAGCGCTGCGAACCTCGGAGCCAACCACGATCGGCTCGATCTCAGCCTCCTCACCTTCATGTATCAGCGACACGAAGCCGACGACTCCGTCTTCGGTTTCAGCCACCCAGATGAGATCCGGCCCCACGCGGGCGAGATGATTGTCAAACTCCAAGCCGGGATTCTCGCCGCCGATGGTCGGATCGCCGTAGATATCCCTGTGACGCTGATTCATCTCGGCCCACAAGGCCCTACAGCCATCGAGATCTGACGACCGATAACTGCGTATCAGCATACGTGGCCAACCCGTCCTTCGAGAGTCGTTTCCTAGGCGGCCGATTGGCTGCTGTTCCAGGACACACGCCAGTACTGCCATTGACCGTCAACTTGCTTCAGGACGTCGAGGTACTTCCCAATGTCGATGACGGTCGGCCCTCCGGACTTGGGCGACAACTGCATCTCGAACGTGCCTCGCTCGAACGCCCACTCCCCGGTCACGTGCACCTCCTCGATGTCCACCGTCACCTGCATGTCATATTCAGCGAGCGACGCCTCCCACATGGCGCGCACCGCAGTTCTCCCCACGAGCGCCGGTTGGCCGGGTGGCAGAGAAATGACATCGTCGGCGTACACGGCCATCAGGCCATCGAGATCCCCGTCGCCGACCGCCACTAGGGCACTCTCGTGAAGGTCCCGGATCGCTTGCTCAGATTCCGTGGTGAGCGGCTGCTCGGTGCAGGCAAGGAGCAGCACGGCAGCACCCATGAGGGAGATGATGTGACCGCGACGCATGAACGGCCTCGCAGGATCGGAGGGTTGAACGACTACCCGTCGGTGGCCGGCGGTCGCGTTGTCGGTGTGGCGTCCAGATGGAGGGCGTCGCTCTGGCAGCGGGCCGTCGAGGCCATCGGAGGTTCGACGGATTGGGGTGAACCTTCTCCCCATGGTCATGGCAAACAAGGGAAGTTCTGCTCGGGATTGGCGGCCGGGAAACCACAGCGCCCGGCGCGGGGCCGGGCGCTGGGACTCATTGGATTCGATGGGGCGAGCCTAGCCTGCGGGGCTCAACGGGAGGTCCCCGCACTTGTGGGACTGGATCTGTCGGGTATGTTAGTCCTCTCCCCAGGAGGAACACGATGCCCCGATACCAGCTCACGAGTGGTCTAGTGGTGCTCGCCGCCGTCCTGTGTGCCTGCGCCAAGGACGTCCCGGTGGTCGAAGTGATGGGCGAGTGCGCAGAGGTGTACCAGGCAGAGCTCTGCACCTGGGCGCGGATGCAGGGGACGACCGTCGTCGCGGTCGGCGCGACGGTCCCGCTGGCCAGCATCGAGAATGCACCGGACGATGAGCACATGGTCTGGCCGCCGGTCATGGCCACGGTATTGCGCATGCCGGAGTCGAGCCAAGAGCAGGCTGGGCTTACCGAGGTCACCGTGTTCTGGGAGCCCCATGGACACCCACCCGGCCCCTACCTCACGCCGCACTTCGACTTCCACTTCTACACGATTACGCGTGCGGACCGGACCGCCATTGACTGCATCGATGAGACCAAGCCATCGGTACTACCCGCAGGATACAGTCTGGTCGACGTGACGTTGCCGCCTCCGCTGGCGGAGATGGCCGGTGAGGGCCCCCTCATCGGCCTGTGTGTTGCGGAAATGGGCATGCACTCGCTGTTGACCTCCGAGTTGGAGAGCACCGACCAGTTTCGCGGGAGCATGGTCATAGGCTACTACCACGCCGCGCCGATCTTCGTCGAGCCCATGCTATCGCGCGAGCTCCTGCTGGAGAAGCGCTCGTTCGATCTTCCCATCCCCAGCATCCCCGGGATGGACGGGGTCTATCCCCGAGCGTTCCGTGCGGAGTACGACGCGCAACAGCAGCTCTATCATTTTGTGTTTTCCGACTTCGCAGCGGGCGCGTAGCTCTCTCGCGGCTGTGGCCGGACGGGGCGTCAACACGTCGGCCCGGAAACAACAGCGCCCGGCGCGGGGCCGGGCGCTGTGAAGTTCGGGCGTAAGGAGGGCGCCGTTAGCCCTTACTACCCGATGGTCACCGTGTCAGGCCCGGCGAGCTTGTCCACGTGGCAGCGGCACGGCCCGGTTACGGCGAACTCGAACTGGGCCTCGAACGTGGCACCATCCTTCTCGCCGGTGACCTGCACGAGGTCGCCCTCACTCGAGAACTCATCGAGCAGGCCGTCGTCGGCCACCAGGTAGGTGCCCGGCACGGGCATCCCGAGCCACGAGGGCTCGAACGGCGCTCCGGTGCGCAGGTTCGTGCGGGTGATCGTAACGTCCGAGACCGGAGCGCCGCCGGCGTCCACCACGGTGACCAGATAGGTCCGGAACTCCTCGGTGCAGGCGCACTGGCCGACCGGATCGTCGCAGGCCAGGGCACCCAGTGCCGCGACCGTCCCGACCAGGGTTAGCAGACGGATAGGCTTCACGCAGTCCTCCCCGTGTGGTTCACCCCCGAATACCCCCAGGGGCGCCGTCTGGTCCCCGTTGGGTGTCGTGTTACGTCACGCAGGCAACAGCGCCCGGCGCGGGGCCGGGCGCTTCGTGCGGGAGCTCGTAGAGGCTATCGTGATCGTGAGACGCTGGCCCTCGTTGTCGCGGCAGGAGTGGTTGTCTCCCTCACCGTCATGCTGGCAAGTGGCGAGCATGTAGTCAGTTGGTGAGGCGGCATCTCCGGCAACGACGAGAGCCCCGAACGCCGCACAGGACCGGGCGCAAAGACTACCTCACCTCGTCAACCACCGATTCGGCTGGACGGGAACCGAGGATTCGCTTCTTGGCCTATCCCCCAACCACCTCCCGCACGGCGCGGTAGGCCTCACCGAACGAGGCCTCGGCCATGGCGTTGTTCGCGGCGTCGCAGTTGGCAATGGAGATGCGGCCAAAGGCCTGGCGGGCACGCAGCCAGGGACGCTCCTGCGCCGGCCAGTCGCTGGTCCACACCACCTCGTCCGTGGTGGGATCCTGGAAGAAGATGTAGCCGTGGGGCCAGCGGTTGACGGTGATCGCCTCGATGTCCCGGGCCGGATCGAAACCGCCGCCGCCGAGCATGCGCGCCAGCTGATCGCGGACCTTGCGTTCGAACACCTCGAAGGACGTGATCTGCAGCTCGAGCATTCCTTTCTTCCACTGCTCTGGCGCCGGCAACCCCGGATACAGCGGCACCCGGTACAGCTGCAACACCATCGGCTCGTCCGGCGTGCGCGGGCAGCGATACTCGCCGATGCTGATCGGATCGCCCAGCCCCACGCTGTCGTGGTAGCTCCCGGGGCAGAACGCCTCGGCGAGCCCCAATTCCTGGAAGGCCCTCCAGTTCTTGATCAGCACGCTGGTGTACACCTTGGGTGCCTTCAACGCGTACGACAGCGCCGTGCGCTGCGCCTCGGGAAGCTCCGGACACATGTACGGAATCATCGCGTTGTAGCAGGCCAGCACGCAGGAACGGCCCCGCACCCGCCGCGCCTGGCCCGAGCGTACGTACGTCACCTCCACGTCTCTCGAGCTGTCGTTGTCCCCGACATGTCGCACGTGCACCGCGGTGCTGTTCAGCCGTATCCGCACGGGTGCGTCGTCGCGATCGAGTTGCGCGTAGTCGAACCGCGCCGTCACGATGTCCTCCGCGCTACTGCCCGGTGCGGTGGCGGGGATCATGCTCCGCACCAGCAGACGCGCGATCGAAGCGTTGCCGTCGGGGAAGCGGAAGTACTGCGCGCTGGTGGGCGTGACGACGGGAAGGGCCCCCTCGCTCGGCTCGGATTCGGAAAACCCCATGCCCTGGAAGCCCGGGAAGCCGGTTACCCGGGCGATCTCCGCCGGTAGCGCGTCATTGCCGATCCCCCAGTACCCCTGTCGCCAGGTCTGGAAGTAGGGCACCACACTGGCGTCGACCTTGACGACATCCGTGAGGAACTGGAGATAGGACATCCGCTGCAGGGCACGCGTCTTCTCCGCCCGCGATCGACCGGGTAGGTAGTCCACCCGGTCCTCGTGGAGCCGAGCGATGTCCTTGCGCGCCGGCTCGGACAGCGGCGTCTTGGCCAGGAACTCGCGCAGCTCGAGCTCGTCCTGTCCGACCACCAGCCGGTCGACGCCAAACGTCTCCTCGTCGAAGAAGACACCGCCTCTGAGCCCCAGCGATGGGTACAGCTCTGCGTCATTGAACTCGGGATAGCGCGCGACGTCGATGCCGAGCTCGCGGATCATCTCCTGAGACGGTGCGTCGTACGCACTGAGGTCCTCGATGTTGATCGTGCCTCCGTTGATCAACAGCGTGCGCCCCCCCGACCGAAACTCGTTACGCGTGGCGTGCCCCCCGAAGTCGTTGCAGTTGTCCAGCACGAGAATGCGGGCCTCGGGTCCAACCTCTTTGCAGAAGAAATACGCCGCCGCCAATCCGCTGAGGCCGCCGCCCACCACGACCAGGTCGTAACGCTCGCCCGTCTCGGCTTCCGGCCCCAGGTCGTCCCAGCGCGCGCCGTCGCGCAGCGCGTGCGCCACCTCGTACGACCCGCGGTGGCTGCCCCGCATCCCCGTAGCGCCCGGCGGATAGTACGCGCCCTCCTGCTGCAGCCCAGATGCGCCCGCCGCGGCGGCACGCTCGGCTTGGCCCGATCTCGAAGCCATCCACGGACCCGCCAAAGACGAGCCGGTGATCGCCACCCCCATGCCGCCGATGAAATCCCGCCGCGTGATGGCGCGATCCATCCCCAATTCCCGATCGCTTCGCTTCATGCTTCGCCTCCCGCTGTTGCTTCGATTGCAGCGTCGAGACCCACCGTCACGCCTTTGGTGTCTGCGACGTGGCGGATCGCAAGCAGAGCACCGTCAGCGAACGATGCGTACTCGGTGCCGACGTGGTGAATAGACAACAGTTCGCCACTCTTGCTGAGTGCCACCTCTTGGTTGGATAGGGTCGCATCGAGTCGCAGTGAATGGACACGAACGCCCTCCACCTTTGCTCCGCGTGAGCCGGCCACGAGCTCTGATGACTCTTCATGGGACGAACCGCCGGCCGCAGCGATCCTGGCTGCGGTCGCGATGGCGGTCCCGGACGGGGCATCTGGCTTGTCGTGGTGGTGT